>NZ_JAGPXZ010000202.1:0-8542 GCF_018070305.1 Micromonospora sp. M51
GCCGCCCGCATCGACCACGAGGAGATGCGCCGCGAGGCGGCGCGCTTCGAGGGCGAGGCGTTGACCGACCCGCTCACCGGGCTGCCCAACCGCCGCCGGCTGGAGCGCTACATCACCGCTGTGGTCACCCGCGGCGACCGGGTGGTGATCGGCGTCTGCGACCTGGACGGCTTCAAGGCGGTCAACACCCGGCACGGGCACCACTCCGGCGACCTGGTGCTCCAACGCATCGCCGGCGTGATCAACCGGGTGATGCGCCGGGGCGATTTCGTGGCCCGCTACGGCGGTGACGAATTCGTGGTGGTGCTGCCGGACACCGGCATGGCCGAGGCCGCCGAGGTGGCCCGCCGGATCGAGGCAGCGGTCCGACTGGAGGACTGGGAATCGTTGGTGCCGGGCACCCCGGTCGGGGTGAGCATCGGCTTCGCCGAGGTCTCCGGTGGCAGCGGGCTGCGCGACGCGCTCAGCGTCGCGTTCGAGCAGGCCGACCGCGAGATGCTCCGCGCCAAGACCCGCCCCCGCGCGAGCTGACCGCCCGGCCCGCCCCGATCAGCGGCGGGTCGAGCGCCGCGACCAGGTCGAGCGCCGTGGTCAGCGGCGGGTCAGCTCGGTGTCGCCGGCGAGCCGGGCGGCACGGTCGGCCTCGGTGAGGGCGTCCAGCACCCCGTCCAGCTCGCCGCCGAGCGCCAGGTCCAGGTTGTACGCGGTGTAGCCGATCCGGTGATCGGTGATCCGGTTCTGCGGGAAGTTGTAGGTGCGGATCCGCTCCGAGCGGTCCACAGTGCGTACCTGCGCCTTGCGCGCGTCCGAGGCGGCGGCGTCGGCCTGCTCCTGCGCGGCGGCGAGCAGCCGGGCCCGCAGGATCCGCATCGCCTGTTCCCGGTTCTGCAACTGGGACTTCTCGTTCTGGCAGGAGACGACGATGCCGGTCGGCAGGTGGGTGATCCGCACCGCCGAGTCGGTGGTGTTGACCGACTGGCCGCCCGGGCCGGACGAGCGGAACACGTCGATGCGCAGGTCGTTCTGGTCGATGGTGACGTCGACGTCCTCGGCCTCCGGCAGCACCAGCACCCCGGCGGCGCTGGTGTGGATCCGGCCCTGCGACTCGGTCACCGGGACGCGCTGCACCCGGTGTACGCCGCCCTCCCACTTGAGCCGCGACCAGACGCCGTTGCCGCCCTCCGGCACACCCTTGGTCTTGATCGACAGGGAGACGTCCTTGACCCCGCCCAGGTCGGAATCCTGCGCGTCGATCACCTCGGTGACCCAACCGTGCCGCTCGGCGTAGCGGGTGTACATCCGCAGCAGATCACCGGCGAACAGCGCCGACTCCTCGCCACCCTCACCGGCCTTGATCTCGACGATCACGTCCTTGGCGTCGTGCGGGTCGCGCGGAATGAGCAGCTCGGCGAGGCGCTCCTCCAGCACCGGCAGGGACTCGGCGATGGACTCCGCCTCACCCGCGAAGGACGGGTCCTCGGCGGCCAGCTCGCGAGCCGCGGCCAGATCGGCGCGGGCCTGCTCCAACTCGTCGGCGGCCTTGTGCAGCGGCACCAGCTCGGCGTACCGGCGGCCGACCCTGCGCGCGGTGGCCTGGTCGGCGTGGATGGCCGGGTCGGCCAACCGCTTCTCCAGCTGCGCGTACTCGTCGAGAAGGCCGGCCAGACGCTCGCTGCTCATGCTGCGGATGCTCCTTCGACGGTGCGCGACGACCGGGCCGGGCCGGGGGGCCAGCGGCCGGGCGGAAAACTGAGGGAAATGCGGACGGCGCCCGCGTCCGGCGGAAAACCGGACGCGGGCGCCGAACGAGGAGCTACTTGGCCTTCTTGGCCTGAACCTTGGCGTACTTCTGCTGGAACTTCGCGACCCGGCCGGCGGTGTCGAGAACGCGCTGCTTACCGGTGTAGAACGGGTGGCAGGCGCTGCAGGTCTCGGCGTGGATCGCCCCGCCCTTGGCGGTGCTGCGGGTCGTGAACGTGTTGCCACAGGAGCAGCTGACCTCGGTGGTCACGTACTCCGGGTGGATGTTTGCCTTCATCTCGCCTCGGTCCTCTCGTTGGTGGTCGCCGGGTCGCCGTCATCGCTCGTCGCGCCGTACGCGACGGGCTCGGGCGTGAACCGGAACCGGTGGCCGATTGACCAGTGTGCCATGGGCCTGAGCCGACCCGGTAATCGGGCCGCACACCTCGTCCGGCATCGTCAACACGTGCCTACCCGTCCGCATTCCCACCGCCCGACGGGGCATTCGCGCACCCGGCGGACCGCCGCCAGGTACCCCGGCCGGGGTACGCCCGTCGAGCCGGAGGTGCGTCGATGACCCGCCTGATCGCCACCCGGGGACTGCCCGCCTCGGGCAAGACGACCTTCGCCCGCACGCTCCAGCCGTCCGTCGCGCGGGTCAACCGGGACGATCTGCGCCGGATGCTGCACGGCGAACGGTTGTTCACCCAGTGGGCCGAGGCGCAGGTGACCGCCGTGCAGCAGGCTCAGGTCGAGGCGCTGCTGCGGGCCCGCGCGGACGTCTGCGTGGACGACACCAACCTGCGCTCGCGGACCCTGCGGGGCTGGGCCGACCTGGCCGCCCGGCACGGCGCGCAGTTCGAGGTGCACGACTTCACCGACGTCCCGCTGGACGAGTGCCTGCGCCGCGACGCCGCCCGTCCGGCCGCCGACCAGGTGGGTGCGGACGCGATCCGCCGGCTGCACGAGCGGTACCTGCGGGGGCGCACCCTGCCGTTGCCGGTGCCACAGGCACGTACCGGACGCCCCGGCACCGTGCACCCGTCGTCGACCGAGCCACCGGAGATCGTTCTGGTGGACATCGACGGCACCGTCGCGCTGGCCGTCTCCCGCAGCCCGTACGACATGACCCGGGTGGGCGAGGACCAGCCGAACCCGGCGGTGATCGCGGCGGTCCGGGCGATGCACGCCGCCGGGTACGGGGTGGTCTTCTGCTCGGGGCGCGACGCCTCCGCCCGCGCGGCCACCGAGGCCTGGCTGGCCCGGCACGTACGAGTGCCCTACCTGGGTCTGCACCTGCGGGCGGTCGGTGACTCCCGCAAGGACTCGATCGTCAAGCGGGAGATCTACGACCGGGAGATCCGGGACCGTTACCGGGTGGCCGGCGTCTTCGACGACCGCGTCCAGGTGGTCCAGATGTGGCGGGCCCTCGGCCTCACCGTCTTCCAGGTGGCCGAGGGGGACTTCTGAGCCCCGGGCGGGGGCCCTCCGCGCCGGAAGGGCCCCGCCCGCTGCTCACCGGGTGAGGGCGATGGTGGCCTCGGCGCTGAGGCCGTTGACAGTGACAGTCAGGCGTATCGGCACGCCGGACCGCAGTGCCGTCAGGGTGCCGGTGGCCGGGTCGAAGCGGGCGGTGTGCCACTGGCGCACCCCCGCCGCCGAGCCGATGTGCACCTGCGGCGACCCGGACCAGTCGGCGCTGACCGGCGCGGCCACCGGGACCGTACGCCCGCCGGGCTGGGTCAGCGTGGCGCTGACCGACACCGGGGTGCCCACCGCGACGCTGGCCGGGGCGGTCACCGTGAGCCGGTCGGCGTGCGCGTGGAACTCCGCGTCCACCCAGGCCGGCCCCTCGGCGAGCGGGTTCCGGCGGGCGCGCTCGGCCTCGGCCGGGGTGACCGGGTCCACGCCGAACTCCGTCCAGCCGGTGAAGCCGCCCTGGTCGGCGGGGGTGGATGGCGTCTTGCCGGCGTTGCCGTTGATGACGAAGGGCACCCCGTCCACCCGGTCGGCGTGGAACGTGCCGACGTGCCCGCCCACGAACAGCGCGCCCTTTCCGGTGCGGTGCTGGAAGTCGGCCATCCACTGCTCCAGCAGCGCCGCCTCCTTGCGGTCACCGAGCTGGCTGGCCTGCGCCGGGCTGGGGTCGCGCGCCGGGTGGTGGTGCAGCACGACGACCGAACCCACGCGTCGGTCGGTGGCCGCCGCGTCCAGCGTCTCGCGCAGCATCCGCACCTGGTCGAAGCCTCCGCCGCGCAAGGTCCCGGTGGACGAGTTCAGCGTGACGAACCGGGTGCCGTTGTGGTCGAACACCCGTGAGGTGGCACCGAAGGCGGCCTCGAAGTTGCTGATCGGCGCGCCCATGATCTCGTGGTTGCCGGGCACGTAGTACCAGGGCAGGGCGTCTCCCAGTTCCTCGGCGAGGATGCGCTTGGCCAGCGCGAAGTCGGCCGGGTAGGCAGTGTCCACGAAGTCACCGTTGATCAGCAGGAAGTCCGGCCTGGCGGCCTTGACCTCGCGCAGCGTCCGGCGGGCCTGGGCGACCAGGTCACTGTCCGGGTCGGCGGCGACGAACTGGGCGTCGGAGAGCACCGCGAACCGCCACGGCGCGCCGTCCACGGTGCCGTCGCGGACCACCACCCGATCGGTACGCGGCGGCACCGCCGGCACGTCGACGGTCGGGGGCACCTTCGCCACCAGGTCGTCGATGATCACCTCGCTGGTGTACTGCGCCGCGGCGTTCGTCTCGGCCACGTAGAACCGGCGCACCCGCACCGGGTACTGCACCCCGGCCGGCACCGCGAACTCCACGTACCGCCAGCCTGTCCAGGTGATCAGTGGTCCGCGCAGCACGTGCTGGGTGTCCTGGGCGTCGTGCAGGTGCAGGCTCGGCCACTCCCCGGTGCCGTTGCCGTGGATCCACATGCCGAACGCCTGCGGCTGGCCGGGCACCTCGATCCAGGCCGGCGGGTCGGCGTACGCGGCCCGCGTGCCGGTGGACTGGCTGAAGTCGTACGTCATCCGCAGGCCCGTGCCGGTGTGCCCCGGTGTCGGCGCTACCGACCCGCTGGCGCGGGCCTGGCTGAACCGCCAGGATCCGGCGTCGTCGAAGCCGGCCACCGGCACGTCGGTCAGCCCGACGGTGACCGGCAGGACGGTGCTGCTCCGTCCGACGTGCACGGTGACCAGGGCGGAGCCGGTGTCCCGCAGCGCGCTGACCGCGAGGTTGCCGTCCGCGGTCGGAGTGATCCGTAGCAGGTCCCTGTCGTAGTCGAGGGTCAGGTCGGCCGGCTCGATCGGCGCGGTGTTGCCGTCGCCGTCGTACCCGACCACGCCGACCACCGCGTTGCCATCCCGCCCGGTCAGCCCGACGCGCGGCACGGTGGCGCCGATCCGGGTCAGCGGGCCGAGCACGGTGAGACCCAGCGAGCCGGTGGCGCGGCCACGTGCCGCGGTGACCGTGCTGGCCCCCGGTGTGCCGGCGTGGAACACCCCGTCACCGCCGACCCGGCCGCGTACCGCCGGGGTCACCCGCCAGCTGGGGGCGCCGGCCGCCGGGCCGTACGTCTCGTCGTAGCCGGCGGCCGTGAGGACGCGGGTCAGACCGGGAAAAACCCGGTCGGGCCGGCCGCCGCGCACCGGCGAGATGCCCGGGGCGGCGGTGGGGTCGCTGGCCGTCTCGACCCAGTAGCCGGTGAGCCGGCCGCTGCCCTTCGGCGCGTAGATGGCCAGGCCGTTGGGCACGGCCCGCTCGGTCCCGTCCGACGGGCCGTTCTCCACCTGCACAGCCGGTGCGCCCGGCTCCCGGGCCAGCAGCGTGGACGAGCCGCCTCCGTCGAGGTTGAGCGCGTGGTGGGCACCGAGTTCGGCCATCATCCGGCCCATCTCGGTCTGCGTCACGCCGCGGCTGTCGACCTGCCGGCCGTCCACCGTCAACATGATCATCTTTCGCCCGTCGGCGCTGAAGCCGACGGAGGTGCGCGGAGCCAGCGTCGGGTCGGCGATGCTCTGGACGACGCCGTCGCGGACCAGCACGTTGCCGCCTCCGACGGCAGCGTGCAGGCTGCTGCCGTCGGACGGCTTCGGACGCCAGGCCACCGTCACCGGGTCACCGGGGCGAAGACCGGCGAGGGCGTCCGCACCGGCGTCCCGGCCGAGCAGCACGGTGCTGCCGGCGGCGATCGGTCCGCTGCCGGCCACAGCGCTCACCCCGGTCACCCGACCGCCGGAGACGGTGACCTCGACCACCCGGGCCGCGCCCTCCACCGCCCGCTGCCGGGAGTACGTCCCCCAGAGTTCGGTGAACGCGCCGATGCCGTCGGCCTGCACCATGTTGTTGAACTGGGTCAGCGGCACCGGCCCGGTGGGCAGGGTGGCGCTGCCGTCGAAGTTCACCTCGATCACCCGGCCGAGCCCGCTCGTGGTGACCGCCACCGCGTTGTGGTGGCCGCCGACCGCCGACTGGATCAGCTCGCCGTCGCGGATGCCGACGCCCTGGGCGGCACCGGAGTTGTTGATGTCGAAGAAGTCACCGTTGACGGCGGCGACAGCCCGCGTGGCGTCCGCCGCCGTGCGCAGGGGCTCGGCCCGGCTGACCGCCCCGGAGTTGACGTAGTCGACGGTGGACCCACCGGCGAGGTCGGTGGTGAGGGCGTCGGCGCGCAGCCAGCCGTCGGCGTCGTACCGGTCGAAGGAGGTGAGCTGCACGCCCGGGGCGACCGGTCGGGTGGTCTTCGTGGTCTCCAGTCCGCCGGCCGGCTCCAGACCGTCGGTGGCCGAGGTCGAGGCGGTCGCGGCGGGGTCGGTGACCAGCCCGACGGAACCGAACGGCCACGACGACGCGGACGGCGCGTCCTCGGCGAGGGTGGACGGGGCGACGGTGGACGGGGCCGGCGGGGCGGCGGTGGCCGGCAGCGGCGCGGCCAGCGAGAGCAGTGGCGTCAGCAGCAGGACGCCGGTGCGGCGGGCGGATCGTCTGCGGGTACGCATGGACGACAGTCAACCCGGTCCTGAATAGAAGTTTCAAGACCCCTGGACTGAAGCGAAGGAAAACTCCACAATGACATCATCGGGGGGATCGGGCTGGGGACATGACGAAGGGGCACGACCACAACGGCCGTGCCCCTTCGTCGGTCAGCGCAGGAGGGTCACTCCCCCGGCGTCGACTTCGCGATCTGCATCAGGAACTCGATGTTCGTGCGGGACTGCTTGAGCCGGTCCAGCAGGAGATCCATCGCCGCCTGCGAATCCAGCGAGTGCAGCACCTTCCGGAGCTTGTGGATGATGGCCAGCTCTTCCGGTGCGAGCAGGACCTCTTCCTTACGCGTACCGGACGGGTTGATGTCGATGGCCGGGAAGGTCCGCTTGTCGGCGATCTTCCGGTCCAGCTTCAACTCGGCGTTGCCCGTGCCCTTGAACTCCTCGAAGATGACCGTGTCCGCCATGGAACCGGTCTCCACCAGCGCCGTGGCGATGATGGTCAGCGACCCGCCGTTCTCGATGTTGCGGGCCGCGCCGAGGAAGCGCTTCGGCGGGTACAGCGCGGTGGAGTCGATACCACCCGACATGATCCGGCCGCTGGCCGGTGCCGCCAGGTTGTACGACCGACCGAGCCGGGTCACCGAGTCGAGCAGCACGACGACGTCGTGCCCCAGCTCGACGAGGCGCTTGGCCCGCTCGATGGCCAGCTCCGCCACCGTGGTGTGGTCCTGCGGCGGACGGTCGAACGTGGCCGCGATGACCTCGCCCTTGATCGACCGCTGCATGTCGGTGACCTCTTCGGGCCGCTCGTCGACCAGCACCACCATCAGGTGGCACTCCGGGTTGTTGCGGGTGATCGCGTTCGCGATCGCCTGCAGCACCATCGTCTTACCCGCCTTGGGCGGAGACTGGATGAGTGCCCGCTGGCCCTTGCCGATCGGCATGACCAGGTCGATGACCCGGGTGGTCAGGATGTGCGGCTCGGTCTCCAACCGCAGGCGCTCCTGCGGGTAGAGCGGAGTGAGCTTGTAGAACTCCGGACGACGCCGCGCCTCCTCCGGCTCCATCCCGTTGATCGTGTCCAGCCGCATCAGCGGGTTGTACTTGTCGCGCCGCTGGTCACCGCTGTTGCCACCCTCACGGGCCGCCCGCACCGCACCGGTGATCGCGTCACCACGGCGCAGGCCGTACTTCTTGATCTGGGACATCGAGACGTACACGTCGTTCGGGCCGGCCAGGTAACCGGTCGTCCGCACGAAGGCGTAGTTGTCGAGCACGTCGATGATGCCGGCCACCGGGACGAGCACGTCGTCCTCGCTGACCTGCGGCTCACGCCCGCCGGTGTCGGCACCGGTCTCGGCGCGCTCGCCGCGCCCGCGGCGACGGTCCCGGAAACGGCTGCGCCGGCCGCGCCGGCCGCCGCCCTCGCCGTCGTCGTCGTCGCTGTCCCGCTCGGCCCGCTGACCACGGTCGTTGCGGTCGTTGCGGTCACCGCGGTCTTGGCGGTCGTTGCGCTCGGCCCGCTCACCCCGGTCGGCACGCTCACCACGATCGTTGCGCTCGCCCCGGTCGGTACGCTCGGCCCGCTCGCTCCGGTCGTTGCGCTCGCCCCGGTCGGCTCGCTCGCCCCGGTCGACACGCTCGCCCCGGTCGACACGCTCACCGCGCTCGGCACGCTCACCGCGCTCGGCACGCTCGCCCCGGTCGGCACGCTCACCCCGGTCGGCACGCTCACCCCGGTCGGCACGCTCACCCCGGTCGGCACGCTCACCGCGCTCGGCACGCTCACCGCGCTCCGGACGCTCGGCCCGGTCGCGACGGG
>NZ_JAGPXZ010000203.1:0-8538 GCF_018070305.1 Micromonospora sp. M51
CGACCCCGGGGCGGTACGACTGATCGGGTACGACCCGGACCAGCTCGGCGGTGGTCTGGCCGGGTTCGCCCCGTTGGGCACGGCGGGGCTGCTCACCTTCGTCGGCCCGGGCGGGTTGGGTCCGCTGCTGGACGACCTGGTGGAGCAGATCCGCCGGATCAACGAGACGGTCCTCGCCGGGGAGTACGCGTCGCTGCGCGAACTGGCGGCGGCGACCGGCCGACGACCCGAACCGTGGCGGGTGGCGGTGCTGCTCGGCGGGGAGGAGCTGAACCGGCACGAGCGCGGGCAACTGGACCGGGTGGTGCGTGCCGGCGCCGCCTGCGGCGTACACCTGGTGGTGCACGGTGCGCCGTTGCCGGAGGACCCGACGGTGACCCGGGTGGTGGCCGAAGCGTCCGGCGCGCGGATCGGCGGTTCGGCCGGGCTGCCGGTCCGGCTGGACCCACCGCCACCGGCGACGCTGGTCACCGAGACCTGCCGGGACGTGGCCGCCCGGGTGAACGCGGGCCCGCCGCCGACCCCCTTCACCGACCTGCTGCCCCCGCCCGAGCTGATGTGGCGGGAGGACTCCGCCGACGGGTTGACCGCGCCGATCGGTGAGGGCCCGCACGGCCGGCCGGTGCGGGTGACGCTGGGCGACTATCCACCGCACGCGCTGATCGGTGGGCCGTCCGGCACCGGCAAGACCAACCTGATCTTCGCCTGGATCGGCGCCCTGGCGGCCCGCTACTCCCCCGCCGAGCTGGAGTTCTACCTGCTGGATTTCAAGGAGGGGGTCTCCTTCGCGCGGTTCGCGCAGGGCCGGCGCGACCCGAGCTGGTTGCCGCACATGCGCCTGGTCGGCATCAACGTCAACACCGACCGGGAGTTCGGGCTGGCGCTGCTGCGCTTCCTCGCCGAGGAGTTGCGCCGACGCGCCGACGCGGCCAAGAAGCACGAGGTGACCAAGCTGGCCGAGCTGCGCGCGGTCGACCCGACCGGGCACTGGCCCCGCATCGTCGCGGTGGTGGACGAGTTCCAGATGCTGCTGGCCGGCCGGGACGTGGTCGCCCGGGAGGCGGCCGACCTGCTGGAGGACCTGGCCCGGCGCGGCCGGTCCCAGGGCATCCACCTGGTCCTCGCCTCGCAGGACGTACGGGGCATCGAGGCGCTGTGGGGCCGTCCCGCGCTGGTCGCCCAGTTCACCCTGCGCATCGCCCTGCCCAAGGCGTTGCGCATCCTCGCCGAGCGCAACGACGCCGCGCAGTCCCTGCCGCGTTGGCACGCGGTGGTCAACGCGGAGTCGGGCATGGTGGAGGGCAACGAGGTCGCCCGCATCCCGTCCGCCAGCGACTGGGAGACCTGGAGCGGGTTGCAGCACCGGCTGTGGCGGATGCGCGCCCCCGACGCGGCGCCCGCCCGGCTCTTCGACGGCGACGCGATCCCCCGGCTGGGCGACGCCCCGGACTTCCGGGCGCTGGCCGCGCCGCCGGACGGGAGCGCGCCGCGTAACCCGGTGGCGCTGCTCGGCGAGATCATCGACGTGCAGTCCCGCTCGGCGGCGCTGCGGCTGCCGCGCGCCCCGGGCCGCAACCTCGCGGTGCTCGGCACCCGGGTCGACGAGGCGTGCGCGGTGCTGGACGCGGCGGCCCGGTCGCTGGCCCGCCAGCACCCGCCGGGCACCGCCCGGTTCTCCATCGCCTGCCTCGACGCGGACGCCGACCCGGTCGCCCGCGCCCTCTACGACGACCTGGCCGACGACGCCGCCTGGTACGACGAGGAGACCGTCGGCGAGCTGATGGCCGAGACGGCCGACGGGCTCAGCGGCGGCCCGGGGAGCCCGCACTACCTGCTGTTGTTCGCAGTCGACGCGGCAGCGGGCGCGCTGGCAGTCCGGGCGGGTCGGCGGAGCGGTCTGGAGCAGCTGCGCCGGATCCTGCACGACGGGCCGGAGCGGCGCACGCACGTGCTGGCCTGGTGGCGGGGTGTCGCCCGGATGCGCGCCGACCTGGGTGGGCCGGCCGCCCGCACG
Organism: Micromonospora sp. M51; assembly: GCF_018070305.1. NCBI lineage: Bacteria > Bacillati > Actinomycetota > Actinomycetes > Micromonosporales > Micromonosporaceae > Micromonospora > Micromonospora sp. M51. The sequence goes on from NZ_JAGPXZ010000203.1 coordinate 2,015, forward strand.
GACCAGATCGGCGCGTGGGTGGCCCTGGACGCGCACGGCGGGGAGCTGGGTTCCTCGCTTTACCCGGGCACCGGCGGCCCGGACTGGTATCCCCGCCCGTGGCGGGGCCTCTTCTTCGACCGGGCGGTCCACCGCACCGGACAGGTGATCATCCCGTATGGACCGACACGATGAACGAACCGGTGACCAGCGAGACGTACGCGGCGCAGCTGCGGCGGCTGGCCGACCTCACCGCGCGGGTGCGCGAACAGCGCGCCGAGGCGCACACCTGGCACGAGCGGCAGTGCGCCGCCGCCGAGCGGGCCGTCGCCGACGCGGCCGAGCAGCTCCGCAGCGCCGAGGAGGAGCTGGTCGCCGCCCGTGAGCTGCAGGAACGGGTCGACGCCGAGGTGGCCCACCTGTGGCAGCTGGTGCGTTCGCGCCTCGGCGCCCGTCGCCTGGGCGGCCCGCCCGCCCCGGCCAACGGCGTCGGGGCCACCGACCCGGTGCTGCTGCTCGCCAAGGCCCGCGACCTGCTGGACCGGGCCGGTCAGCCGGGCGAGCTGCCGGGCTCGGTCAACCCGCTGCTGGCGCTCTGCGGGGTGGCCGGCGGGGTGCTGGCGTACGCGCTGGGTGCCGGTGCCCGCGCGCTCGGTGTCGGCTACGGCGGCGACCTGGCGGTCGGTCTGCCGGTGCTGGCGCTGGTGGTGACGCTGCTCGGCCCGCTGGTGGGTCTGGTGCCGGCGCGGGTGCTGGCCGACCGCCGGCACGCGGTGCTCGGTCCCCGGCCGATCACCGTGGTCTTCGGTGCCGGTCTGCTGACCACCGTGCTGCTGCTGGTCCTCGGCCGCTGACCCCGCGTGCGGCGGTCCCGCCGGCGCGGGGCCTCCCGCCGTGCGCGCCCCGTCGTGATCGACTCGGCTTCCTGGAAACCGCGCTGTCCCTGCCTCCCGGACACCGCGACTTCCTGAAAAGCGAGTCGATCACGGCCGGGACCGCTCGATCACGGCCGGGACCGCTCGATCAGCCGGTCAGAGCCGGGACGAGCACCGCCTCGCGGAGCAGCCGTCGGGCCAGGGTGACCCGGTCGGCGTCGTCGGGTAGACCCGGCAGGTCACCGACCCGGGTGACGGTGCCGGTGAGCAGGGCGCGGGCGGCCGGCTCGCAGCTCGCCGGCAGGGTGATGGTGCGATCGAAAAGCCGCACCGCCACCGTCTCCGGATCGTGCGGCACCAGCTGCCAGCGCAGGCCCGGCCGCAGTGTGAGCCGGGAGTCGGCGTCCAGGGTGGCCAGCGCGTCGGCCTGGGCGAGCGGCCGGATCGGTGCCGGGCGGGCGGCCGGCCAGGCGCGCTGGCGCAGCCGCGCGGCGACCGCGCCCGGGTCGGCGCGCAGCAGCCAGTCCCGCAACGCCTCCACGGTCTCGGTCAGCTCCGGCTCGATGGCGTCCGGGTCGGCGACGTCGGTGCCGAACGGCAGGCTGGCCCGCAGCCGCTGGTCCTCGGCGGCCAGCGCCAACAACTCCTCGACCAGGGCGTAGCGGGTGAGCGCGCGGATGCCCACGGTCAGGTGCAGCGAGCTGGCGTCCTGCGCCTGCGCGCTGTGCAGCCACCCCCGGGGCAGGTAGAGGGCGTCACCGGGGGCGAGCACCACGTCCAGCGCGGCCGGGCCCTGTGCGGTGGCGGCAACCTCGTCGGCGCGGCCACCCCACTGCTGCTTCTCCAGCGGGTCGGGCAGCACCGGCGGGTGGATGCGCCAGTGCTTGCGGCCGTCGACCTGGAGCACGAACACGTCGTGGGTGTCGTAGTGGGTGGCGAAGCCCTGACTGTCGGCCGGGGTCAGGTAGGCGTTGATCTGCAACGGCTGGTTGAGCGCGAGGCCCAGATCGCGGGCGAAGTCGACGAGCGGTGGCCAGATCCGGTGCAGACCCTGCAACACCAGGGTGGCCCCGGAGGCGTACTGCTCCAGGACCCGCTCGTCGAGGACCTGGTCGCCGATCTCGGCGCCCGCACCGCCGCCGCCGGTCCAGCGTGACGCCGCGACCAACTGGCCGTCCTTGGCCACGCGCAGGAACGGGGTACGCAGACCGCGCCGACTCAGCAGTTCGTCGGCGTCGGCGGGGCTGAGCAGGTCGGTGAAGCCGGACGGGTCGGGCAGGTCGGCGGCGCGCGAGAGCAGCGGGGTGTGCCCCCAGTGCGCGGCGGCGAACTTGGCCGGTTCGACCGAGACGCAGCGGGCCAACGCGGCGGTGGCCTCGGCGGACGGAACCGCCGGGCGGCCGTGGTGGCCGCCCGGCGGGTCGAGGTACGTCATGGCGTGCCGCTACCGGGCGCTGCCGTCAGCGCCACCGTCCTGCTGGCCCGGGGTGGCACCGCCGTCGGCGGGACCCTCCGCGCTGCCGTCGGCGCCACCGTCGTGCTGACCCGGGGTGGCACCACCGTCAGCGGGACCCTCCGCGCTGCCGTCAGCGCCACCGTCGTGCTGACCCGGGGTGGCACCACCGTCGGCGGGACCCTCCGCGCCACCGTCAGCACCACCGTCGTGCTGACCGGGGGTCGCGCCACCGTCGGCCGGGCCCTCCACGCCGCCGCCGCCAGTGGTCTGCATGTCGTCATCGTTGAGTGCCATCGGTACTCCCTCGGGTGTGCCGCCCCGCCGTGCGCCGGGGTCCGTCGTGCTGCGGGTGGTACCCCACGCGCGATCTTCTCTAACCCTCACCGTAGACGCCGAACCGGAGCGACACGGGCGGTTCGCGAGCGGCGGCGCAGAGTGCCAGGATGGGCTGGTGATCGTGGTGGGCACGTCCGGCTGGCAGTACCGGGACTGGCGCGGCCGTTTCTACCCGCGGGGTCTGCCCCAGCGGCTCTGGCTGGAGCACTTCGCGGCCGGGTTCGCCACTGTCGAGGTCAACAACGCCTTCTACCGGCTGCCCGAGCGGGACACCTTCGCCGCCTGGCGGGCGCGGACCCCGGCGGACTTCTGCGTGGCGGTGAAGATGAGCCGCTACCTCACCCACATCAAGCGACTGCGCGACCCGGCGGAGCCGGTGGCCCGGTTCCTCGGCCGGGCCACCGCGCTCGGTGACCGGCTCGGCCCGGTGCTGCTGCAGCTCCCACCGAACCTGCGGGCGGACGTCGAGGCGCTGGACGCGACGCTGCGACTGTTCCCGGCGCAGGTGCGGGTCGCTGTCGAGCCCCGGCACCCCTCCTGGTGGACCGACGCGACCCGGGCGGTGCTGGAACGGCGTCGGGCCGCGCTGGTGTGGGCGGACCGGCTCGGACGGCCGGTCGCCCCCCGCTGGCGCACCACCGACTTCGGCTACCTGCGGCTGCACGAGGGGCGGGCGCGGCCCTGGCCCCGCTATGGTCGCGCCGCGCTGCGGTCCTGGGTGCGCCGGCTGACCGACGACTTCGGCCCGGACGAGCCGGCGTACGTCTATTTCCACCACGAGCCGGGCGGCGCGGCGGTCGTGGACGCTGTCGCGTTCGCCGCGCTGGCCCGCCGGGCCGGGCACCCGGTGTCGCGGGTGCCCACCGCTGCCGAGGCAGCCGGCACCGACGACTGAGCCCGCCCGACGATGGTCGGGCGGGCCCACGCTGTCAGGCCGTCACGGCATCATCACCGCGAGATCCCTGGGCATGGTGTCCTTCACGTCCTGCCACTCACCCTGGGTGACGTGGCGGCGCAGCGTGTCCAGCACCACCTGCGTCACCCGCTCCGGGCCACCCTCCGCGTCGTACGGGAAGCCCTGCCGCACCTCGTAGAGGAAGTCGTCGCGGTTGAGCTTGATCGGCACGTCCGACGGCACCCAGCCGTCGAAGTAGATACCCCGGACCAGCACCGGCAACTGCTGGGCGAACTCCACGCTCTCGTTCACCGGCAGCCGGTCGCGCAGCAGGTGCAGCACCGTGCGCAGGGCCGCGTACGACTGGTTGCGTCGCTCCTTCGGCCAACCGTAGGCGTCCTCGATGTCCTTGAGAATGATGTTCGTCTTGTCCAGCGAGGACTCGAACGCCGAGATCATCGAGTCAGCCATTGGTCGACCCCCGTTCCGTGGTGTCCCACCGTCGGTCATCGGCGCGGCGCGGTGGCCCCGCCGGCCCACGGCGGGCCCGCACCGGGCTGCCCTGCGGTGCTCGCCGGGCGTTGTCGGCCGAGCCGACCACGTGCAGGACGGCACCACGCCGTCGATCCGTCACCAGTCGAACCGTCATCCCCGTCACCTCCGTGTCGTCTCCGGCGTCGACCGTCCGCGGACGGCCGTACCCACCGCGTCCACCCTCGCCGCGGGGCGGGTGATGCGGCACCACCCGGATCGGGTGAGGTCAGTCCACGTCGAGGAGACCGGCGAGGGTCTTCGCGTTGGTCTGCGCATAGTCGCGGTAGCAGTTGTTCATGAGAACGTGGGTCTGCCCGGCCTCGTCGGCCAGCTCGCGCAGCTTCGGCGCCCAGTCGGCCAACTCCCGCTTGGAGTAGTGGTAGCCGAACTTCTCGTGGATGTCCTTGCTGGTCCACTTGTCGCTGTGGCCGTGGAAACGCATCACCGCGAGGTCCGCGGTGGCGGCCAGCACCGGGGGGAGCGACGAGCGGTGGCCCTGCGGCATGTCCACGCACACGTACGGCAGGTGGTGCTCGCGCAGGAAGGCCAGGGTCTCGTCGGCGTTGTCACCGTCGAACCAGGAGGCGTGCCGGAACTCGTACACCGGGCGCAGGGGCGCGCAGCGCTTCGCCACCTCCAGCAGGTACTGCTTGTTGGCCCGCTTGATGGTGAACCAGGGCGGGAACTGGAACAGCAGCGCACCCAGTTTGCCGGCCTCTACCAGCGGGTCCAACGCGGACAGGAAGCGCGTCCACACCTCCTCGTACGACTGCGCGGGCAGGTCGTCGGGGTAGACGTTCTTCTTGTCGGTCTCGGGGCGCAGGTCCTTGTAGAGCGCGCTGACCCGGGTGGGGTGCCCGGTGAGCAGGCTGAACGCCTTGACGTTGAAGGTGAAGCCGGGCGGGGTGCGCTCGGCCCACAGCCGCGCGGTCGCCTCGGCCGGCGGGGAGTAGTAGGTGGCGTCCACTTCGACGAGTGGGAACTGCCGGGCGTAGTACGCCAACCGCTTCTCCGGGGTGTCTGCGGTCTGCGGGTACCACCCCGAGTCCAGCAGTGTGCGGTCGGTCCAGGACGCGGTGCCCACCAGGATGTCACCCATTGGTGCAGTCCATCGCGTCGCGGACCGACCGGCAACCGCTGGCGTGGCTCAGGCCGCCCGCCGCTCGCGCGTCTGCTTGCACGTCACGCAGGTGGTGGCGGACGGGAAGATCTCCAACCGCTCCACCGGGATCGCCGCCGAACAGCCCTCGCACCAGCCGTAGGTGCCCTCCTCGAGCCGGCCGAGGGCGTGCTCGTACTGGGCGCGGCGGTCGAGGATGGTGCGCAACAGGGACTGGGCGGTGTCCCGCTCGGCCGTCTTGGTGCCGCTGTCGGCCTGGTCGTCGCCGGCGGTGTCGCCGACCTCCACCAGCCGCAGCACCTGGCTCTGGAGCACCGCCTGGTCGTACTCGCCGGTCAGCTCGTCGTAGCGCGCCTGGAGCGACTGCCGGATCTGGTCGATCTCCGTCTGGGACCGGGTCGTACCGACCGTGTCGTGGACGAGCATCGCTGCCTGCCTTTCTGGGCCTCTGCCTCAAGCTGAACCGGATGCCGGCGGCACGGGGCCTCGGTCACGGTCGCGTTCGGTGCGCGGGCGATCACCCGCGCTCTGTGAGCCGGGCGAGTACCCGCCCGATCAGCCGCGCAAACCGACAGATTCTCGGTTGTTGTCAGCCGTCCTGGTCGGGCTCCACGAGCGCCGGTCGGCGGGGGTCGTCGGCGCGTACCACCACGTCGGCGAAGCTCGCCGGGACGACCTCCTCGGCGTACCTGTCGAAGGCCGGCAGCGCCCACTCCTGGGCTGCTTCGGTACGCCGGCGCAGTGCCGCCGGGGACAGCTCCAGGTGGACGGTCACGTCGAAGGGCAGGCCGCCGCCGAGCAGCAGGGGGCCGCTGACCAGGACGACGCCGCCGGGTGCCAGGTCGACGTAGCGGGCGCGGCTGGCCCGGTCGGCGTCGGCGTCCCAGAGCGACGGGAGCAGTCGGCCGCTGCCGCCCGGACCGGCCGGGTCCAGCACCTCGCGGCGCAGCCCGGCCTCGTCGACCCATGCCTCGTAGAAGGAGTCCGGGTTGGTGCGGCCCAACTCGAAGCGCAGCGACGCCGGGCGCAGGAAGTCGGTGGCGCGGACGTGCAGCACCGGGTGGCCCTGGGCGCGCAGCGGGTCGACGAGCGCCGCGGCCAGTTCGTCGGCGCCGGCGGCGGGAGCGCCGTCCACTGCCACCCGTAGCCGCGCGGGCCCGGCGGCGGCGCTCGCGACGCGGGTGGCCGCGTCGGCCAGCCGACCGGTCAGCTCGGTGACGAGCAGGTCGGGCGAGATGGGGCGGATGCGCACCGGACCATCCTGCCCCGCGCCGGGCGGCTCGGCGACGCCGGTCAGCCGGAGCGGTCGATGGTGACCCGGGCGTCGTC
>NZ_JAGPXZ010000204.1:0-8533 GCF_018070305.1 Micromonospora sp. M51
GGACGACGAACTGGCCGACTTCTCCAGCCGGGGTCCCCGGGTCGGCGACGACGCGGTGAAGCCGGACATCACCGCGCCCGGCGTCGACATCGTCGCCGCCCGGTCCGCCAACGGCTTCATCGGCGATCCGGTCGACGACCGTTACGTCACCATCTCCGGCACCTCGATGGCCACCCCGCACGTGGCCGGGTCGGCCGCGCTGCTGGCCCAGCAGCACCCGGGATGGCGGGCCGACCGGATCAAGGCCACCCTGATGGCCGCCGCCAAGCCGCACCCGGAGCAGACCGCCTACCAGCAGGGAGCCGGGCGGGTCGACGTCGCGCACGCGATCACCCAACAGGTCACCACCGACCCGGTGAGTGTCTCGTTCGGGCGTGCGCTCTGGCCGCACGGTGACGACGCGCCGATCACCCGCACGGTGACCTGGCGCAACGACGGTCCGGCGGCGGTCACCCTGGAGTTGAGCGTCGAGGGCGCCGGCCCCGGCGGTCGCGCGCTGCCAGCCGGCCTGTTCCAGTTGGGTGCCAACCAACTCACCGTGCCGGCCGGCGGCACGGCCGCCACGACCGTCACCACCGACACCCGCCTCGGCGACGCCGACGGCTACTGGACCGGGCGGATCGTGGCCCGATCCGGGGCGGCGGTCGCGGTCACCCCGTTGGCAGTGAACCGGGAGGTGGAGAGCTACACGCTGACAGTGGAGCACCTGAACCGGGCCGGTGAGCGCACCGCTGACCACTGGACGTTGCTGCTCGGGATGGACACCTTCGGCGCCTGGGACGTCGTCAGCTCCGACGGGGTGGCCAGCGTTCGGGTGCCGAAGGGGCGCTACGGCCTCAGCGGTCTGGTCTTCGAGCCCGGTCCGGAGGATGAGCCGCGCGGGATGTCCCTGTTGGCGCAGCCCGAGGTGACAGTCGAGCGGGACACCCGGATCGTGGTGGACGCCCGCCGCGCCAAGCCGGTGCGGACGACCATTCCGGACCGGACCGCCGTACCGCTCCTGATCGACGTCAGCGGCAACTTCACCGCCGACGACGGCAGCGCGTACACCGTCGGCCTCTGGGCCGAGACGTTCGCCGACCTGACCAGCGGTCAGCTCGGCAAGCCGAGCCCCGCCGACCGGTTCGTCGCCACCGTCAGCAGCCAGTGGACCACGCCGGACCCGACCAACAGCCCGTACCTGTACGCGCTGGCCGAGGCGATCCCCGGCCGGATGCCGACCGGGTTCGTCCGCGACTACACCCGACGGGACCTGGCAACCGTCGTGCACCGGTTCCGTGGCGGCTACCCGGGCATGCAGGCCGAGCGGATCGTGTACCCCGTACTGGAGTACAACGTCGGCGGCTCCGCCCTGATCCTGCCCACCGCCGTGCCCGGCCAGCGGGTCGAGCACTACAACACCAAGGGGGTGACGTGGGAATCCGAGGTCTCCTTCGGGACGGTGGACGACGAAGGCTGGTTGAACCCGCAGACGGTGCTGTTCTCCGTCCCCACCGCGTACCGGGCTGGGCGGACGGTGCAGGAGATCTGGAACCAGGGCCCGTACGGACCGTCGTTCCCGAAGCCGCGCTGGCCGCACCAGAGCGTCACCCGCGACGGCGACACGATAGTGGTCGACGTGCCGATCCACAGCGACGCGGCCGGGCACCCGGGCGGCTCACTGAACGACAGCGCGCAGACCAAGCTCTGGCGCAACGGCAAGCTGGTCGGCGAGAGCGAGTACGCCGGCTACGGCGAGTTCACAGTGCCACCGGGCAAGGCGGACTACCGGCTCGTCACGTCGGCGAAGCGCAGCTTCACCGACCTGAGCACCGAGGTGGAGTCCAGTTGGACCTTCCGGTCGCGGCACGTCGCCGGTGACACGCCGGCCCGACTGCCACTGTCGGTGGTGCGCTTCGCGCCGCCGCTGCGGGTCGACAACAGCGCTCCGGCCGGTCAGGGCTTCGTCATCCCGGTACGGGTGCAGCGGCAGCCCGGCGCGCCGAGCGCCCGGGTGGAGAAGCTCACCGTCGACGTCTCCTACGACGGCGGGAAGACCTGGGGCAGGGCGAAGCTGGTCCGCACCTCGGCCGACGGCTGGTCGGCGCTGTTGCGGCATCCGGCCGGCACCGGCCACGTGTCGCTACGGGCCACCGCCCGGGACACCGCCGGTAACACGGTGACCCAACGGATCATCCAGGCGTACCGGTTGCGCTGAGGCGTACCCCGTCCGGGTCCGCGGCCGAACGCCGCGGACCCGGCGGGGCCGTCAGTCGTTGGCGTGCAGGGCGGCGTTCAGCTCGATGCCCCGGCCGGTGCGCGGCCGGGCCTCCAGCCCGCCGGTGACCGAGTTGCGCCAGAACAGCAGCCCGTCGACGCCGGACAGCTCCCGGGCCTTGACGACCCGGCCGTCGGGGAGCGTGATCTTCGACGCGGCGGTGATGTAGCAGCCGGCCTCGACCACACAGTCGTCGCCGAGCGAGATGCCGACGCCGGCGTTCGCGCCGACCAGGCTCCGCTCACCGATGCTGATCTTGTCGGTGCCGCCGCCGGAGAGGGTGCCCATGATGGAGGCCCCGCCGCCGATGTCGGAGCCGTCGCCGACCAGCACGCCCTGCACGATCCGCCCCTCGACCATCGAGGTGCCCACGGTGCCGGCGTTGAAGTTGACGAAGCCCTCGTGCATCACTGTGGTGCCGGCCGCCAGGTGCGCGCCCAGGCGGACCCGGTCGGCGTCGGCGATCCGCACCCCGGACGGCACCACGTAGTCGGTCATCCGGGGGAACTTGTCCACCCCGTACACCGACAGGTGCCGGCCGGCGGTCCGCTCGATCACCCGCAGCTCGTCCACCCGATCCGGTGGGCACGGCCCGGCGGACGTCCAGGCCACGTTGGCCAGCTTGCCGAAGATGCCGTCCAGGTTGACCTGGTTGGGTCGCACCAGGCGGTGCGAGAGCAGGTGCAACCGGAGGTACGCGTCGGACGCGTCCTTGATCGGGTCGTCCAGCGAGCCGATCACGGTGACCACCTGCACGGTACGCAGACCGGGCAGCGACCGGTCACCGAGTGCGGCCGGCGGCAGGTCGAGCACGTCCGCCTTGTCCTCGCCGGCGACCAGCGGCAGCTCGCCCAGGCCCAGCTTGCCGGTCGGGTACCAGGTGTCGAGCACCTGCTCGTCTGCGGTGACCGTAGCCAGGCCGATGCCCCAGGCGGAATCTGCGGACGTCACTGTTACACCTCTCGGTCACGGCCGGGCTGGCCTCGGCTCGCTCCTCGCACTGACAGACCTGAAGGTACCGTGCGAACCATGGAGAACCCGCTGACCCCCGAGGTCCTCGCCGATCCGGTGCAGCTGACCCGCGCTCTGGTCGACATAGAGTCCGTGTCCCTCAACGAGAAGGCGATCGCCGACTGTGTCGAGGAGGTGCTGCGGGGCGTACCGCACCTGACCACCCACCGGCACGGCAACACGGTGATGGCGCGCACCGACCTCGGTCGGTCGCAGCGTGTGGTGCTGGCTGGGCACCTCGACACGGTTCCGTTGAACAACAACTTCCCGTCGACAATGCGCGGCGACCTGATGTACGGCTGCGGCACCTCCGACATGAAGTCCGGCACCGCGTACGCACTGCACCTGGCGGTCACCCTGCCCGAGCCGCGCTACGACGTGACGTACTTCTTCTACGAGGCCGAGGAGATCGAGTCCCGGTACAACGGCCTCAACCTCGTCGCCCAGGCGTTCCCGGAGTGGCTGCAGGCGGACTTCGCGGTGCTGCTGGAGCCGACCTACGGCATCGTCGAGGCGGGCTGCCAGGGCACCATGCGTTCGGTGGTCACCACGACCGGGGTACGCGCCCACTCGGCGCGCTCCTGGCACGGGGTGAACGCCATCCACGCCGCCGGTGAGGTGCTGCGGCGTCTCCAGACGTACGAGGCCCGCCGGGTCACCATCGACGGTTGCGACTACCGCGAGGGCATGAACGCGGTACGGATCAACGGCGGGGTCGCCGGCAACGTGGTTCCCGACCACTGCGAGGTCGAGGTCAACTACCGGTTCGCGCCGGACCGTACGCCGGCCGAGGCGGAGGCGCACCTGCGGGAGGTCTTCGACGGCTTCGAGGTGACGGTCACCGACATGGCTGCCGGTGCCGCGCCCGGGCTCGAAGCGGCCCCCGCGAAGGAGTTCCTGGCGGCGGTCGGCGCCGCGCCGATCGGTAAGCTGGGCTGGACGGACGTGGCCCGGTTCGCGGCGATGGGCATCCCCGCGCTCATCTTCGGCCCCGGCGACCCGAACCTGGCCCACCACCCCGACGAGCACGTCGAGATCAGCAAGATCCGCGACGGCGCGGCAACCCTGCACCGCTGGCTAGCCCCAGCCTGACCGGTCGCGGCCCGGCTTCCGTCGGTGATCAAGAGGTTTGCGTCAGCCTGGCCCGTTGTCGGCGACGCAAACCTCTTGATCGGCTCCGGACGGGGTGGGGGAGGTGGGGATCGGGTTCTGCTGGCGGGTGCGGCGGCGTTCGGCCACCACGTCTCGGATCCGTCGCTGCATCTGGCGACGGATCCGGATCATCTCGCTGTTGCTGATCACGCTGTCTCCTCCCCCGAAGGCGCGCGCCGGGGCATACCCGGTATGTGAATAGTAAGACGTACGGGAGCGTCGAATAGTTGCCCTTGATCGCGAACAATTTCTCGGCGTCCCCGCCCCGCGCACCCGGCCGGTGCTGCTCCACTACGGTTGCTCCATGAGCCAGAGCAACGGGCGGGAGGCCGGTCGCGGTCCGGGCCAGGAGCGGCATCGCGGTGCGGTCACCCTGCGCAGGGGGGCGATCCCGAGCAGCACCGCCGACCAGCGTCTGCTGGATTCGCGGGGGCGCGGCGACTGGAAGACCAAGGACGCCTGGCGCGCGCTGCGCATCCTCGCCGAGTTCGTCGAGGGCTTCGACACCCTCGCCGACGTGCCGTCGGCGGTCAGCGTCTTCGGCTCCGCGCGCAGCGCGCCGGACAGCGCCGAGTGCCAGTTGGCCGAGGAGTTGGGTGGCGCGCTGGCCCGAGCCGGCTACGCGGTGATCACCGGAGGTGGGCCCGGAGTGATGGAGGCCGCCAACCGCGGCGCCAGCGAGGCCGGCGGGCTCTCCGTGGGCCTCGGCATCGAGCTTCCGTTCGAGCAGGGCATCAACGAGTGGGTCGACCTGGCCATCGACTTCCGCTACTTCTTCGCCCGCAAGACGATGTTCGTCAAGTACGCCCAGGCGTTCGTCGTGCTGCCCGGCGGGTTCGGCACCATGGACGAGCTGTTCGAGGCGCTCACCCTGGTGCAGACCGGCAAGGTCACCCGGTTCCCGGTGGTGCTGATGGGCGTCGCCTACTGGCAGGGCCTGCTGGACTGGCTGCGCGACACGATGGCCGCCACCGGCAAGATCGGGCCGGTCGACCTGGACCTGATCTGTCTCACCGACGAGGTCAACGAGGCGGTCCGGTACATCGTCGAGGCGGAGGCCGTGCTCTCCGCCGAGCAGGAGGCGGTCCGCGAGGAGGCCGTCGCCCGGACCGGGGCGGACCAGCAGGCCGCCGCCGTCCAGGCCACCGAGCAGCCCCGGGATCACGACTGATGGCGGCGATCTGCGTCTTCTGCGCCTCCTCTCGTACCCTCGACCAGCGCTGGTTGGACCTGGCCGCCGAGACCGGTGCGGAGCTGGCCCAGCGCGGGCACACGCTGGTCAGCGGCGGTGGCTGCGTCGGCATGATGGGCGCGTTGGCCGACGGCGCCCGCTCCGCCGGTGGGCGCACCCTCGGCGTGATCCCGCAGTCGCTGGTCGACCTGGAGGTCGCCGACCTGGCCTCGGACGAGCTGCTGGTGACCGACTCGATGGCCACCCGCAAGACCGTGATGATCGACAAGTCGGACGCCTTCCTCACCCTGCCCGGCGGCCTGGGCACCCTGGACGAGTTGTTCGAGGTCTGGACGACCGCCACCCTCGCCCTGCACGCGAAGCCGATGGTGCTGATCGACACCGACGGGTTCTACCGCCCCCTGTTGGACTGGCTCGACGCGCTGGCCGATCAGACCTTCCTGAAGCCCGCCGGCCGCGACCTGCTGACCGTGACCACCACCGTTACCGAGGCCCTGGACATCCTCGAATCCCACCTGACCTGACCCGCACCCCTCCGCCCCTGCGGTGATCATGAAGTTGTCGACGTCGCTGTCGGCGTGTCGCGCCGCTAACTTCATGATCGACGAGGTGGGTTGGGGTGTGGGTGGGTTGGTGTCGGATGGGTCTGATGGGATGAGCTGATGCAGGCGTACCGGTTGGTGCGGCGGCCCGGTGGGCCGGCGCGGGGGGACGGGGCGACGCCTGACGGCGCTTCCGTGCCTGCCAGCGACGGCACGTCCGGCGGCGGTGTCGGGGCGGCGGGTGGGTCCGCGCGCCCGGGTGGGTCCACCGGCGTCGGTGGGGCCGAGCGTGTGGTCGGGCCTGAGGTGGCGGTCGGCGGCGGCTGGCGGGCCGATCCGGTGCAGGCCGAGGTGGTCGGGCACACCGACGGGCCGATGCTCGTGCTCGGTGGTCCGGGCACCGGCAAGACCAGCACGCTGGTCGAGGCGGTCGCCGCCCGGGTGGCCGAGGGGGTCGACCCCGAACGGATCCTCGTGCTGACCTTCGGCCGCCGAGGCGCCACCGCACTGCGGCAGCGCATCGAGGCCCGCATCGCGCAGGACGGCCACCGGGTGCTGCGGGAGCCGCTGGTGCGCACCTTCCCGGCGTACGCCTTCGGGTTGCTCCGCCGCGCCGCCGCCGAGCGGGGGGAACCGTCGCCCCGGCTGCTCACCGGCCCCGAGCAGGATCTGATCATCCGTGAGCTGCTGGACGTGGTGGGCGAGGAGCCCGAGGACGACCCGGTCGGCTGGCCGACCGACCTGCGCCCAGCCCTGCGGACCAGGGCGTTCGCCGGCCAGCTGCGTGACCTGCTGATGCGCGCCGCCGAACGCGGGGTGGGCTCGGCCGACCTGGCCCGGCTGGGTGAGAAGCTCGGCCGCGCCGACTGGCCCGCTGCCGCCCGCTTCCTGCGGGAGTACGTGGCAGTGCTCGCCCTGCGCGACGTCAGCAACCGCGGCTCCATCGCGTACGACCCGGCGGAGCTGGTCCGGGCGGCCACCGGGCTGCTGCGCGACGACGAGGAGTTGCTGGCCGCCGAGCGCCGCCGGCTCGCCCACGTCTACCTCGACGAGTTGGCCGACACCGACCCCGCCCAACTGGAGCTGCTCTCGGTCATCGCGGGCGGCGGCAAGTCGCTTGTCGCGTTCGCCGACCCCGACTCGTCCACGTACGCCTTCCGGGGCGCCGACCCGGCCGGGGTGACGACGTTCACGCACCGGTTCCGGACGGCCTCCGGTGCGCCCGCCGCGCAGGTGCTGCTGTCCACGTCGTACCGGGCTGGCCCGGGTCTGCTCGCGGCGATCGCCCGGCTGGGTCGCCGGTTGCGGGGTCCGGCCGCGCACCGCCGGCTGCACCCGCTGCCGGACGCGCCGCCCGGTGTGGTCGAGGTGCACACGTTCCGCTCGGCGACCAGCGAGGCCGCCTGGTTGGCCCACGCGCTGCGCTCGGCGCACCTGCTCGACGGCGTGCCCTGGTCCCGGATGGCGGTGCTGGTGCGGTCCACCGCGTTGCAGCTGCCCACCCTGCGACGGGCGTTGCACGCGGCCGGGGTGCCCACAGTGGTGCACGGTGAGGATTTGCCCCTGCACCTGCAACCGGCGGTCGCGCCGCTGCTGCTCCTGCTGCGGTGCGCACTGGAGCCGGAACGCCTCGACGAGGAGTCGGCTGTCGCACTGCTGCACTCGCCGCTGGGTGGGGCGGACCCGCTGGCCGAGCGGCGGCTGCGGCAGGGCCTGCGGGCGCTCGCGCTGGCTGCCGGTGACCGACGTCCCTCCGGTGAGCTGATCGTCGAGGCGTTGCGCGATCCGGAGGAGTTGGCCGGCATCGACCGTCGCTGGGCGGAACCGGCGCAGGCGGTGGCCGGGCTGCTGGCCATCGCACGCGAGGCCGCCGATCGGCCGGGTTCGACAGCCGAGGACGTGCTCTGGGCCGTCTGGCAGGCCAGTGGTCTCGCCGAACGCTGGGCCGGCGCGATCAACCAGGGCCGCCCGGAGGTCGGCGAGGGTGACCTGGCCCGGCGACGGCGGGCCGAGGCGGCCGACCGTGACCTGGACGCCGTGCTGGTCCTCTTCGACGCGGCGGCCCGGTTCACCGACCGGCTGCCCGGTGCCCGTACCGAGGTGTTCCTCGATTACGTGCTCGCCCAGGATCTGCCGGCCGACACCATCGCGCCGACCGCCGACCGGGGTGCGGCGGTACGCCTGCTCACCGCGCACGCGGCGAAGGGCCTGGACTGGGACCTGGTCGCGGTGGCCGGCGTGCAGGAGGGCATCTGGCCGGACCTGCGGCTGCGCGGCAGCCTGCTCGGCTCCGAGCGGCTGGTCGACGTGCTGGCCGGCCGGTCGGTCGACGGCGCGAGAGCGGCGAACGTGGTGGGTCAGACCTCGGCGTTGCTGGAC
>NZ_JAGPXZ010000205.1:0-8494 GCF_018070305.1 Micromonospora sp. M51
GGCCACCGCGTCGTCCAGTGCCAGCCCGGCCGGCACCTCGAAGGGCGCGGACGCGTCCACCACCGCCCGTTCGGCGTACCCGCCGGAGCCGCCGGTGGCGCTGACGACCCGGCGCCCGGTCAGCGCCGGGTCGACGTCCGACCCGACCGTGGTGATCACCCCGCCGACGCCGTTGCCGGGGATCAGCGGTGGGGTGAGCCGGAACGGGCCGGGGCGTCCGGAGCGTAGCTGCGTCTCGATGAAGGTGATGTTCACGTGCGCGACGTCGATCAGCACCTGACCGGGGCCGGGCACCGGGTCCGGCGCCGGGCCGGGGACCAGCACCTCGGGTCCGCCGAACTCCCGTAACCAGATCGCTCGCATGACAGCCCCCTCGGCCTCGATGGGCTGCCTCGCCCACTCGGGGTCAGTCCACCTCCTCAACTCGGGTTGAGGTCAAGAGGTGCCGGCGGACGGCCCGACGCCGGGCGATTCGACCAGCCGGGAGAGCACGATGGTGCTGCGGGTGGAGGTCACGAAGGACTCGGCCCGCAGTCGTTCCAGCGCTGCCTCCAGGTGGGCGATGTCGGCGGCGCGCAGGTGCACGAGCGCGTCCGCCTCCCCGGAGACGGTGTACGCGCCGACCACCTCGGGGTGTCGGCGCGCGGCCACACCGATCTGCGCCGGGGTGGTCCGGCCGGCGCAGAACAGCTCGACGAAGGCTTCCGTCGTCCAGCCGACGGCGGCCGGATCAACGACGGCCGTGAATCCCCTGATCACGCCGGTGGCGCGTAGTCGGTCGACGCGACGCTTGACCGCTGGGGCGGAGAGTGACACCCGAGCGCCGATGTCGGCGTATGACGCGCGGGCGTCCGCGACAAGTAACGCAATGATCCGCTGGTCTACCGCGTCTATCTGCAACGTTCCGCCTCTGGGAAGCAACACTTGTGGCTGTTTTCAACGTTCCACGGTACCTACTCTTGGTGACCGTGAACCAGCAGCGTTTCCCGCGAAAGCGGACATATCTCATGTGCTCGCCGGACTACTTCGCGGTCGAGTACGCGATCAATCCGTGGATGGACGTGACCACCCCGGTCGACCGGGACCTGGCCGTCAAGCAGTGGGACCGGCTGCGCGAGACGCTTGTCGGCCTCGGCCACGAGGTGCACCTGCTCACCCCCGAGCAGGGCCTGCCCGACATGGTCTACGCCGCCAACGGCGGCTTCGTGGTGGACGGCAGCGTCTACGGCGCCCGGTTCAAGCACGAGCAGCGGGCCGCCGAGGCCGCCGCCCACCACGCCTTCTACGAGGCGCAGGGCTGGCGGTTCATCGCACCCAGCGAGACCAACGAGGGTGAGGGCGACTTCGCGTACGTGCCGGAGGCGCACGGCGGGCTCATCCTGGCCGGGCACGGCTTCCGCACCGAGATCCCGGCGCACGCCGAGGCGCAGGAGGCGCTGGGCCGCCCGGTGGTGTCGCTGCGCCTGATCGACCCCCGCTTCTACCACCTGGACGTGGCGCTCGCGGCCATCGACGACGCGAACGTCGTCTACTTCCCGGGCGCGTTCTCCGCGGCCAGCCAGCGGGTGCTCACCCAACTCTTCCCGGACGCGGTGATCGCCGACGACGAGGACGCGATGGCCTTCGGGCTCAACCTGGTCAGCGACGGCGCGAACGTGGTGCTCAACAGCGAGGCCACCCGCCTGGCCGGCAAGCTCAAGGCGGCCGGGTACACCCCGGTCCCGGTCGAGCTGGCCGAGCTGAAGAAGGGTGGCGGCAGCGTGAAGTGCTGCATCGCCGAGCTGCGGCACTGACCCCACGAACGTCTCGGGGCCGGCCTCCCACTGGGAGACCGGCCCCGAATCGTGTTCCGGGTGGGCGTTCAGCCCAGCGTGGCCAGCTCGTTGATCAGCACGTTCGACATGACCTGACCGTCGCGCTGCACCTCACGCAGGTACCACTTCTGCTGCGGGGTACGCGGCTGGTTGAACTGCCAGATGCCGCGCGGGCTGTCGATCTGGCCGATCTTGCCCAGGGCCAGGTTGACCTGCTGCGGCGTCGGCTTCCCGCCGGTCAGCTGGATGGCCTGGTCGAGCACCTGCGCCGCGTCGTACGACGCCATCGCGTACGTGGTGGGGGTGACCTGGTACTTCTTGCGGTACGCCGAGGCGAAGACCCGGTTCGACGTGTTGTTCAGGTCGGCCGAGTAGTTCAGCGCGGTCTGGATGCCCAGCGCGTTGTCCTTCAGGTTCTCCAGCACGGTGCCCTCGGTGAGGAAGCCCGGTGCGTAGATCGGCCCGGCGAACTTCTCACGCAGCTGCTTGATGAACTCGACGGCGGCCGCCCCGGCGAAGAAGCAGAAGACCGCGGTGGGCTTCTTGGCCAGCGCCTTGGAGATGTCCGAGGCGTACGTCGTCTTGCCGGGGTTGCCGGTGGCGTTGGTGTAGGTCACCGGGTCGCTGATCCGCGGGTCGGTCGCGCCGAACTCCTGCTTGAAGCCGCGTACGACGTCCGGGCTGCCGACGTTCTCCGGCATGATGATCGCGACCCGGCCGTTGGCCGGCAGTTGGTCGCGCAGGTAGCGGCCGAGCGCCCGGCCGGCCTCGTCGAGCACGTACGACGTCCGCCAGATGTAGAAGACGCTCTGCAGGCTGCTCGGTGAGGCGTTGGAGCCGATCAGCGGGACCCGGGCCTGCTCCACGGTGTCCCGGATGCCGACCATCACCGCCGAGTTGACCACGCCGGTGAGCGCCAGCACGCCCTGCTTGAGCAGGCCCTCGACGGCGGCCTTGCCCGTCTTCGCGGTGTCGCCCTCGTCGGCGGTCAGCAGCTCGACGGGGTGGCCGCCCAGCCGCTGGTCGTGCAGGTCGAGGAAGAGCTGGAAGCCGTTGGTGATGTCGTCGCCGATGCTCTTGAAACCGCCGGCCTGCGGCGTGATCAACCCGATCTTGACCGGGCTGCGGTTGGCGGTCGGTTCGGCGTCACTGTCTGAGCCACACCCGGCGACGAACCCGGTGGTACCGAGCGCGGCCAACAGTTGGAGCGCCCGCCTGCGATTCATCTGCGACACCGAGTTCCTTCCAAGGAAGCGTTACAGGGCCGAACACCGCCCCTCCGGCGTTCTACCTGGTCCGCGACGCTGCGTCAATGGCTAGTGATCATCGTGCAGGGACCGCAACACAGCGAGGACCTGGGGCCAGGCGACGGACTCCGGGTCGATCAGCCCGAAATGCTCGCATCCAGGCAGTTCAACAAGGGAGATATCGGATCCTGCGGCACTGGTTTCCGCTACGAAATCCCGGCTCATGTCCGCCGGCACCTGATGATCGTCTGAACCGTGTATAACTACTGTGCGTGTTCGTATCGGTACCAACATCCGTGGATCCGCCGTCGCGTACCGGTCCGGGACCTGCTCCGGGCCGCCGCCGAGCAGCGCGGCGACCGCGCCCGAGTCCAGATCGCGCCGGTACGCCTCGCCCAGGTCGGCCACCGGGGCCAGGGCGAGCACCCTGCCCACCGTGGCCGGGGCGGTGGCCGCCACGTACAGCGCCAGGTGACCCCCGGCGGAGTGCCCGACCAGGATCGGCGGGGTCGGGCTCACCCGGCCGGGCAGCGCGTCGGCCGCCAGCACGGGCAGTTCGGCCACCCCGGTCAGGACGTCGGTCAGGGTGCCCGGCCAGCCGCCACCGGGCTGCCCCGTCCGGCGGTATTCCAGCTGCGCCACCGGGTAGCCCTGGGCGGCGAGGGCCGTGGCCAGCGGGCCGGTGTGCCGCCGGTCGTACTCGGCCCGCCAGAACCCCCCGTGCAGCACGACGACGAGCGGCCGGGCCGGGCCGGTCCCCGCCGGGAGGCGCAGATCGGCTACCTGATTCGGGTCGTCCCCGTACGCCACGGTCCGGTCGGGCTCCGGAGCGGGCCGGGTCAACACGGCGCGCGGGTCGACAGGCATGGCGCGACGGTAGCGCGCCCCGCAGGGGTGGTTCGGCCCCGGGAGTCGGTCCCGGGGGGCATGGCCCGCGCCCACTGGGTAAAGATGGACCCCATGACCGAAGCGCGCTCAGCTGGACAGAACGACGAGCCCGGCCCCGACGACTCCGGCCAGTCCGGCACCGTGGTGGTGGTCGGCCCGGACGGTCGGCCGATCGGCACGATGCAGACCGACGAGGGCCAGGGTGAGGACCCGACCCGCCTGGTCGAACAACCGGCCAAGGTGATGCGGATCGGCAGCATGATCAAACAGCTGCTGGAGGAGGTGAAGGCCGCACCTCTCGACGACGCCAGCCGCCACCGGATGCGGGAGATCCACGAGCGGTCGATCGTCGAGCTCAAGGAGGGCCTCGCCCCCGAGCTGCGCGACGAGTTGGAGCGCATCTCGCTGCCCTTCACCGAGGACAAGGCCCCCAGCGAGGGCGAGCTGCGGATCGCGCACGCCCAGCTCGTCGGCTGGCTGGAGGGCCTGTTCCACGGCATCCAGGCCGCGCTGGTGGCCCAGCAGATGGCCGCCCGGGTGCAGCTGGAGCAGATGCGCGGCGGCCGGCAGGCGCTGCCCAGCGGCCCCGGCGGAATCGTCCCCGGGATGCCGGGCATCGGCCAGCCGGGCGGCGGCGAGGGTCACAACACCGGTCAGTACCTCTGACCTCAGTCCACCCCGAAAATCCCCTCCAGGTACGCCGCCACGCCGTCCTCGGTGTTCGCCGTCGTCACGTCGTCGGCGACCGCCAGGACGGCGCGGTGCGCGTTGGCCACCGCCACCCCACGGCCGGCCCAGGTCAGCATCGGTACGTCGTTGGGCATGTCGCCGAAGGCCAGCACGTCCGCCGCGGCCACCCCGAGCTGGTCGCAGTACCAGGCCAGCCCCGCCGCCTTGGTCACCCCGGCCGCGGAGATCTCCACCAGCCCCGAGGACGACGAGTGGGTGGCCTCGGCCAGCCCCGCCACCGCCGTGGCGATCAGCTCGGCGAAGGCGTCCGGGTCCTGCTCACCGGCGCGGGCGAGGAGCTTCACCGCCGGCACCGAGAGCAGTTCCTCCGGCGTTTCGATCGGCCGGATGCCGTCGGCGTCGGCGTCCCAGCGCAGCGGGTAGTGCGCCTCGTGCCGCATCTCCCGGCTGTCCAGGATCTCCACGGCGAAGCTGATCCCGGGCACCTCGGCCCGTAGCCTCCGGGCCACCTCCGCCAGGTGCTGTGGTGCGAGCGGGTCGGCCCGCACCACCTCGTCCTCAAACGGGTCGTAGACCACGGCGCCGTTGGCGCAGACCGCCGGCAGCGGCCGGGCGAGCTGGTCGTACACCATCTTGAGCCAGCGGACCGGACGGCCGGTGACCAGGACGACCGGCGTGCCTCCCGCGGAGATCCGGGCGAGCAGGTCGGCGGTGCGTGGGCTGACGGTGTGGTCGTCGCGGATCAGCGTGCCGTCGATGTCCGTGGCGATGAGGCGGGGCGTGTTTCCCATTACCGGGACAGTAGCCGGTCGAGATACACCGCCACCCCGTCGTCGTCGTTGCGCAAGGTCACCTCGTCGGCGACGGCGCGCAGCGCGGGGTGCGCGTTTGCCACCGCCACCCGCGACCAGCCGGCCCATCCGAACATCGGCAGGTCGTTGGGCATGTCACCGAAGACCAGCACGTCGGCCGGGTCGACCCCGAGGGTCTGCGCCACCACTGTCAGCCCGGTCGCCTTGTCCACGCCGGGCGGGCAGATCTCGACGAAGCCGAGCCCGGCCTGGGTGAGCGTGGCGACCTGCGGCGGGATGATCTCGCGGGCCACCGCCAGCAGCTCGTCCACGTGGTGGTCGGCGGTCCGGGCGAAGGCCTTGATCACGTCGGAGGCGAGGCACTCGTCACGGGTGCGCGCCTCGAAGCGGTCCTGGTAGGGCCAGCTCTCGTGGTAGTCACCCCAGAGCGGGGCGTCGTGCTCGTCGGACGCCTCGACCATGACGGTGAGCGGGCCGACCTGCGCCTCCAGATCGGCGAGCAGCCGGGCCAGCACCTCGGCGGGCAACCGCTCGTCGCGGAGCACCACCGGGCCGCTCGGGTCGCTCTGGTCGACCACCCATCCTCCGCCGGCCATGACCAGGAAGTCGGCGGCGCGGATGTCGTTGCGGGTCAGTTCGCTCAACCGAGGGCCGCGTCCGGTCGCGCCGACCACCGGAATTCCGGCGGCGCGCACCCGGTCGAGCACCCCATGGGTGTACGCGGAGACGGTGTCATCGCTGCGGACCAGCGTCCCGTCGAGGTCGGTCGCGATCAACTTGGGCAGTCCCGGGCGGGTCATCGTTCCTCCTTCGCCCGCCGCCGTCGCACCTGCCATGGCCAGGGAGAGCGCGGCCCGGCGTGACGGCGGGCAGCAACCGTACCTCGCGAAAAGGGCCTCAACCATGGCTTCCAGGCGAATCGGACCCCAACCCCCGGCACCCCTGCGGTGTCCCCCGCGTGCCGCTGCCTCGCGCTGCCTCGCGCTGCCTCGCGCTGCCTCGCGCTGCCTCGCGCTGTCCGTGATCTCGCGCTTGGGGTCGCCGTGCTTTGGGCCGCCGGGCTGTGTTTGGGCCTTATGTCGGGCTGCGAGCGGGGCCGGTGCGACCGCCAGTTCCCCGCTCATCCCAAGATCGTGCTCAATCAAGGAAGTAGTGGCCTGCGGGCCGCGCGGATACCACTACATCAATGTTCAAGCACGATCTTGGCGGGGGTGGGCCGAGGGCTTGGGCGCGGGGCCGTGGGGGGCGGGGAGCCGGACGCGGTGGGCCGGGGCCTGGGACCCGGCGTGGTGGGGTGGGGCCTGGGACCCGGCGTGGTGGGGCGGGCCTGGGACCCGGGCGTGGTGGGGCGCTGTTATCGACGTGGGCTGGGGTGACGCTGGAGGTCAGTGCTGTGGGTCGGGGCGGGTGAAGGGGGCGGCGGGGGTGACGGTCAGGTCGGCGGGGGCGGGCAGGCCGTCCTCGATCGGGTCGGGGTTGCGGCGGCGGCGCCAGGGGCGCGGTGCTGGCCCGTCGGCGGACCGGTCCTCGTCCGGCGGGTCGAACGCGCCGGGGGGTGCGGCAGGCGCCAGCCGCAGGGCGGCCGCGAACAGCACACAGGCGGCGAACGCCATCACCAGCCCACGGCCGTACTCGGCCCGGAAGCCGTCGTCGGGCGAGTAGAAGAATTCCCGCTGGCTGGGGTCGTCGAGGGTGGCAGTGGCGGCCACCAGCAGTGCCAACAGCGCACCGGCCAGAGCGAGACCGGCCAGCCGGGCGTTCGGCCGCACGGCCGCCGTGCCCCGCAACGCCAGCACCACGGTGCAGACGAGGGCGAGCAGGCCGACCAGGTAGCCCACCCCGAAGCCACCGACCTCGGAGACCCCGGCGGGCACCTCGATCGTCGAGTTCCCCTCGGGCCCGCCGTTCGGCAGGCTCATCACGAGCCACTCACCGAGAAGTGAGGCGATCGCGGCCACCGCGCCCAGACCGGCGAGCAGCAGCGGCAGCCGAGGATCCCGCGCGAAGCCGGCCAGGGACCAGGCGAACCGGCCCCGGCGGGTCGTGTCGACGGCACCCCACTCGATCACGGCGGGGGCCTCGGACCGATCGCCCTGCCGGGGGATTGGAAGCTCCTCGGACATCGGCCACCCTTCCGCCGGTCTCGGGCCTGGGTCGCATCATGGCACAGCAAGCTGGTGGTGACAGGGATCGCAGGGCTGGCGAGCGCGCCGGTCTGTCGCTCGGCGGTCGCGTTTCCGCTAGCGTTTGCCCCATGCCAATCCGTACCGCTTCAGCACAGTGGCAGGGCAACCTCACCGAGGGCGCGGGCACCGTCCGCACCGGTAAGGGCGGCCTGTCCGGCAACTACTCCTTCAAGTCGCGCTTCGAGGAGGGTGAGGGCACCAACCCCGAGGAGCTGATCGCCGCCGCGCACGCCGGCTGCTTCTCGATGGCGTTCTCCAAGGCGCTTGCCGACGCGGGCTCGACGGCCACCTCGGTCGAGACCACCGCCAAGGTGCACCTGGACAAGACCGACGCCGGCATGACCGTCACCCGGATCGACCTGGAGACGGTCGGCCAGGTCCCGGGCATCGACGAGGCGGAGTTCCAGAAGCTCGCCGAGGCCGCCAAGGCCAACTGCCCGATCTCCCGCCTGCTCTCGCCGGGTGCCGAGATCACCCTGAGCGCCCGCCTGGCCGCCTGAGCAAGCCGACCCACACCGCGTACGTCCACGGAAGAAGCCTCCGCCCGTTCCCGGGTGGTCGCTTCTTCCGTGCGGGTGCGAATGACGGCGTGCGGGGGCGAATGACGACCATGGTCGTCCAGCAGAGCCGGGCCGCCTGCCCCCGCGTCGGGCACAATGGGCGAGGTGCCGGTGGAGATGAGCCGTGAGCGCTTCGAGGAGTTGGTCGGCGAAGCCCTCGACGAGGTGCCCGAGGAACTGCTCGGCCTGATGAACAACGTGGTGATCCTGGTCGAGGACGACCCGCCACCGGGAGAGGCCGACCTGCTCGGCCTCTACGAGGGGCATGCGCTCACCGCGCGCGGTTGGGACTACTCC
>NZ_JAGPXZ010000206.1:0-8477 GCF_018070305.1 Micromonospora sp. M51
CATCGAGTACGTCATCGGGTTCAACCTGGACCGGCGCCTCTACGAGACGCTGCGCTGCATGCCGACGGTGCCCGGGGCGATCGGCGGTTTCCGGCGACAGGCGCTGCGGTACGCCGGGGGGATGACCGATGACACCCTGGCCGAGGACACGGACGTCACCATCGCGCTCGGTCGGGCCGGCTGGAAGGTCGTCTACGAGGAGACGGCCCGCGCCTGGACCGAGGCGCCGACGAGCATCGGCCAGCTCTGGAAACAGCGCTACCGGTGGAGCTACGGCACCATGCAGGCGATGTGGAAGCATCGCCGCTCCGTATTCGACCGGGGTGCGTCGGGCCGGTTCACCCGGCGTTGCCTGTTCTTCCTCAGCCTCTTCGGCGTGCTGTTGCCGCTGCTCGCGCCGGTGATCGACCTACTGGCCCTGTACGGCCTCTTCTTCCTCGACCGGACCGCCACGGCGGTGGCCTGGCTGGTCATGCTCGGCGTGCAACTGGTCACCGCGGTGGTGGCGTTCCGGCTGGACCGGGAGAAGTTGGGGGTGCTGTGGGTGTTGCCGCTCCAACAGTTCGTCTACCGGCAGTTGATGTATCTGGTGATGGTTCAGGCCGTGGTCACCGCGTTGACCGGCGGCCGGCTGGGCTGGCAGAAACTGCGACGCACGGGCCTGGAACCGGTCACGTCGCGGACCGGCTGACCGGCCGGCACCGGCCAGCTGCCAGCCGCCCGTCAGCTGCCCAATCGGGCGGTGGTTCCCGGCACCGGGTGGGTCAGTCCTCGTCGGGGTCGTCGAGCCGGGCCAGCCAGGTGGCGAAGCGCTCGATCGGTGTCTCGAACTCGGGGTTGAGGTCGACGAAGTCGCGCAGCCGCTCGCCGAGCCACTCCAGGGTCACCTGCTCGTCGCCCCGGCGCTCGACCAGCTCCTCGATGCCACGGTCGGTGAAGTACATGGGTAGGTCCTCTTACTCGGCCCGGCGCAGGCCGGGCGGGTGGTTGGGTCGACCGACGGAGCCGGGGCAGGACCGTGGAAACGGCCCTGCCCCGGCTGTCGCGGTGCGGTCAGGTCACGGGCGCGGAAGTGCCGCCTCGATCAGCGCGTTCTGCTCGACCTCGTGGGTCTTGGCCGAGCCGACCGCCGGGGCGGCCGCGGCCGGGCGGGAGATCCGCCGCAGCCGAACGTCGGTGAGGTGCTCCAGCAGGTTGAGCGCGACGAACGACCAGGCGCCCTGGTTGGCCGGCTCCTCCTGCACCCAGGCGAAGTCCTCCGCGTTCGGGAACTGCGCCAGGGCGGCCCGGATCTCCTCCACCGGCAGCGGGTACAGCTGCTCGAGCCGGAGGATCGCGGTGTCGGTGACGCCGCGCTCCTGCCGGGCCTGGAACAGGTCGTAGTAGACCTTGCCGGAGCAGAGCAGCACCCGCTTCACCGCCTCCGGCGCCGGGGCGGCGGTGTCGCGCAGCACCGGCTGGAAGGTGCCGGTGGTGAAGTCCTCCACCGACGAGACGCAGAGCTTGTGCCGCAGCAGCGACTTCGGCGTGAACACCACCAACGGCTTGCGCTTGGGCGACAGGGCCTGGCGGCGCAGCAGGTGGAAGTAGTTCGCCGGGGTGGTCGGGATGGACACCCGCATGTTGTCCTCGGCGCACATCTGCAGGAACCGCTCCGGCCGGCCGGAGGTGTGGTCCGGGCCCTGACCCTCGTGGCCGTGCGGCAGCAGCAGGGTGATGGCGGAGCGCTGGCCCCACTTCACCTCACCGGACGAGATGAACTCGTCGATCACCGACTGGGCGCCGTTGACGAAGTCGCCGAACTGGGCCTCCCAGGCGACGAGGGCGTTGATGTTCTCCACCGAGTAGCCGTACTCGAAGCCCATCGCCGCGTACTCGCTGAGCAGCGAGTCGTGCACGAAGAACCGGGAACGGTCGCCGTCGCCGGTGAGCGACTTCAACGGCAGGTAGTCGTCGCCGGTGCGGGAGTCGACCACCGAGGCGTGCCGCTGGACGAACGTGCCGCGACGCGAGTCCTGCCCGGCGAGCCGGACGGTGACCCCGTCGTGCAGCAGCGCCCCGAGCGCGATGATCTCGCCGAAGCCCCAGTCGATGTTGCCCTCGACGGACATCTTGGCCCGCCGGTCCAGCAGTTGCTGGATCCGCTTGTGCGGGGTGAAGCCCTCCGGCAGGTTGATGTGCGCCTCGCCGATGGCCTTGACCACCGACGCGTCGGTGGCGGTGTCGACCTGCGGCTCCGGCTCCTCCTCACGGCGCGGCCGGTTGAGCTGGCGCGGTGCCGAGGCGGCGTCCCGGGTGGCCTTGAAGACCTTCTCCAGCTGCGCGACTACCAGTCGCGCAGCAGCTCCTCCGCGTCCTCCACGGTGATGTCGCCGCGACCGATCAGCTCCTCGGTGTAGAGCTTGCGAACCGAGCGCTTCGAATCAATGATCTTGTACATCTGGGGGTTGGACATCGACGGGTCGTCGCCCTCGTTGTGCCCGCGCCGGCGGTAGCAGACCATGTCGATCACGACGTCCTTGTTGAACGTCTGCCGGTACTCGAACGCCAGCCGGGCCACCCGGACCACGGCCTCCGGGTCGTCGCCGTTGACGTGGAAGATCGGCGCCTGGATCATCCGGGCCACGTCGGTGCTGTAGAGGCTGGACCGGCTGTACTCCGGGGCGGTGGTGAAGCCGACCTGGTTGTTGACCACCACGTGCACGGTGCCGCCGGTGCGGTAGCCGCGCAGCTGCGACAGGTTCAGCGTCTCGGCCACCACGCCCTGCCCGGCGAAGGCGGCGTCACCGTGCACCGCCAGCGGCAGCACGGTGTAGCCCTCCAACTTGAGGTCTATCCGGTCCTGCTTGGCCCGGACGATGCCCTCCAGCACCGGGTCGACGGCCTCCAGGTGCGACGGGTTGGCCACCACCGACACCTTGACCGCGTGCTCGCCGTCGGGGGTGGTGAACTTGCCGTTCTGACCCAGGTGGTACTTCACGTCGCCGGAGCCCTGCGTCGAGCGCGGGTCCAGGTGGCCCTCGAACTCGGAGAAGATCTTCTCGTACGGCTTGCCGACGATGTTGGCCAGCACGTTGAGCCGACCCCGGTGGGCCATGCCGATGACGACCTCGTCCAGCCCGCTCTCGGCGGACGACTCCAGCACCTCACCGAGCAGCGGGATCAGCGACTCGCCGCCCTCCAGCGAGAAGCGCTTCTGGCCGACGTACTTCGTCTGCAGGAAGGTCTCGAACGCCTCGGCGGCGTTGAGCCGGTTGAGCACGTGCTTCTGCTCGTCGGCGGACGGCTTCTCGTACTTGCGCTCGATCCGTTCCTGGACCCAGCGGCGCTCCTCCGGGTCCTGGATGTGCATGTACTCGATGCCGACCCGGCGGCAGTACGAGTCGCGCAGCACGCCGAGGATCTCGCGCAGCTTCATCCGCTGCCGACCGGCGAAGCCGTTGACCGGGAACTCGCGGTCCAGGTCCCACAGGGTGAGCCCGTGCTGGAGGACGTCCAGGTCGGGGTGCTTGCGGATCTTGAATTCCAGCGGGTCGGTGTCGGCCATCAGGTGACCGCGCACCCGGTACGCGTGGATCAGCTCGTGCACCCGGGCGGTTTTGTTGATCTGCCCCTCGGAGTTGACCGCCACGTCGCGCATCCACCGCACCGGCTCGTACGGGATGCGCAGCGAGGTGAAGATCTCGTCGTAGAAGTCGTGCTCGCCCAGGATCAGCTCGTGCATCACCTTGAGGAACTCGCCGGACTGCGCGCCCTGGATGATCCGGTGGTCGTACGTGCTGGTCAGCGTGATGATCTTGCTGACCGCCAGCTCGGCCAGGGTGGCCTCGGACATCCCCTGGTAGGGGGCCGGGTACTCCATCGCGCCGACACCGATGATCGCGCTCTGCCCCTGCATGAGCCGCGGCATCGAGTGCACGGTGCCGATGCCGCCCGGGTTGGTCAGCGAGATCGTGGTGCCGGAGTAGTCCTCCATGGTCAGCTCGTTGCGCCGGGCCCGGCGGACCACGTCCTCGTACGCCTGCCAGAACTGCCGGAAGTCCATCTGCTCGCAGCCCTTGATGGAGGGGACCACCAGGTTGCGGCTGCCGTCCGGCTTGGCCAGGTCGATCGCGATGCCGAGGTTGACGTGTGCCGGGCGGACCACCGCCGGCTTGCCGTTGGCCTCGGCGAAGGAGTTGTTCATCTCGGGGTGCTGGACCAGCGCGCGCACCATCGCGTAGCCGACCAGGTGGGTGAAGCTGACCTTGCCACCCCGCCCTCGGGCGAGGTGGTTGTTGATCACGATGCGGTTGTCCACGAGCAGCTTGGCCGGGACCGCGCGCACGCTGGTCGCGGTGGGCACGCTCAGCGAGGCGTCCATGTTCTGGACGATCTTCGCGGCGACGCCCCGCAACGGGGTGGTCTGCGGGCCGTCGGCGCTCGGCTCGGTGGCCTTGGCGGCCGGCTTGGCCGGGGCCGCCTTCTCCGGCGCTGCCTTCGCCGGGGCGGCCTTGGGCGTGGCCGGAGCGGCGGACTTGGTCGGCGCCGGCTGGGCGGCGGCCGGCTTGCTCGGGGCGGCCGGCTTGCTCGCGGTCGCCGGCTTGGCCGGGGCGCTCGGCTGGGCGACGCTGACGGCGGCCTCGGGCTGGCCGTCCGGCTCGGGGGCGGCGGCCGGCTTGTCCGACGATTCGGCACCGCCCGGGGTGCCCGCCCCTGGTGCCGGCCGGTAGTCGGCGAAGAAGTCGTGCCAGGCCGAATCGACGCTCGATGGGTCGGCGAGGTAACGCTGGTACATCTCCTCGACGATCCACTCATTCGGGCCGAAACCCGCCAGTGGGTTCTCCTGCGAAGTCTGCTGGGTCGACACGGCCGGTAATCGCCTCTTTCACGCGGGTTTGTGTGGCACGCGGTGTGTCCTGTCGCGCCCGATTAGGAGCACGGACTGGACGGCTCCCAGGCTACGCCGTACCGATCCCGCAGGCATTTCCGCCTCGGTCCCGTGGCCGGTTTCACAGAAGATGCCAGAAGTTCGGCAACCGCTGCGCGTCCGGTGGAGAGCTGGTAGCGCGTCAGTTCCACGATGTCCCGGGCCCGCCGATGGCGGTGACGACCCCGGAGCGGCCAGCTTGTCACGGCCACCCCGGGGTCGGGTGCGCTGTCAGGCGATGTCGCGCCGCCGGGTGAGCAGGACGCCGACAACCCCACTGACCAGCGCATAGCCGATCAGCACCAGGGCGCCGACCCACCAGGACGGGGTGAACTCAGAGGTGCCCTCCGTGATCATGACCTGGGATGCCACCGCCGGCCAGATCACCTGCCACTTGAGCACCGCCTCGCTGTCGAGCAGGTTCGACAGGAGCAGGAACAGCAGACCCACCACCTGGGTGCCGATCAGATAGAGCACCGCCGCCGTGATCACCGCTCCGAGCTGGTTGGTGATCAGCGTGCCGATGCCCACCCCGAGGATCGTCCAGATCGCGTAGGCGAGCAGGTTGAACAGCAGTGCCCGCTGCACGGGCCACTCACCGAGCTGGGTGCCGTAGTCGTTCGCGGACAGGAAGATCGCGCCCGCGGCCAGGTCGATCAGCGTGGTCGCCAGCCAGAACATGAAGCCGAGCAGGCTCGCGGCGACGAGCTTGCTGACGATGACCGACGTTCGCCGCGGGGTCGTCAGGAACGTGGTGGTCGCGGTCTGGTGGAAGAACTCGTTGGTGACCATCAGGATGCCGATGAGCATCACGAACATCAGCCCGAGGTACTGGCCCGAGGTGTAGAGGTTCGCCGCCTGCGCCGGCGCGGTCGCCTGCTCGGCGCTGACGCCGATCTCGTCGGCGTCGCCGCCGAGCGCCGTGACGGCCAGCCACGCGTTGACCGCGAACGCCAGCGCGATCGAGAGGAACGCGCCGAGAGCCAACCACCACCAGGTGCTGGTGGTGCGGATCTTGAGTAGCTCGGATCGGACCAGGTTCATCGGATGCCCGCCTTTCCGGCCGTCAGCTCCAGGAAGACCCGTTCCAGATCGGGCCGTTCGGTGGTCAGTTCGTGCAGCTCCACCCCGGCGGTGAGGGCGGCGCGACCGATCGTCGGGGCGTCCACCCCGGCGACCAGCAGCACGCCGTGCTCGTCGACGTCCACTGTCGCCGACTGCGCCTTCAGGGCGGCGGTCAGCGCCTCGGCCTGCGGGGTGCGGACCCGGACCCGGGCGCCCTGGGCCATCGACCCGAGAACCTGGTCGACCGGGCCCTGCCGGACCAGCTGCCCGGCCGCGATGATCACCACGTCGTCGGCGAGCAGCTGCATCTCCGACAGCAGGTGACTGGAGACCAGCACCGTACGGCCCTCGTGGGCGAGGTTCTTGAGGAATCCGCGCATCCACCGGATGCCCTCCGGGTCGAGCCCGTTGGCCGGCTCGTCGAGGATCAGCACCCGAGGGTCACCGAGCATCGCGGCGGCGATACCGAGCCGCTGCTTCATGCCCAGCGAGTAACCCTTGAACTTGCGCTTCGCCGCCGGGCTCAGCCCGACCAGGGCCAGCGCCTCGTCGGCCCGCTGCTTGGGCAGCCCGGCCGCCGCGCAGATGACCCGCAGGTGGTTGATGCCGGTACGGCCCTTGTGCGCGCTGGACGCCTCCAGCACCGCGCCGACGTGCCGCAGCGGGTCGGTGAGGTCGGCGTACCGCTGACCGCTGATGGTGGTCGTGCCGGCGGTCGGCGTGACCAGGTTCAGCAGCATGCGCAGCGTGGTGGTCTTGCCGGCGCCGTTCGGGCCGAGGAAGCCGGTCACCCGTCCCGGTGCCACGGTGAAGGACAGGTTGTTCACCGCCCGGACGTTCTTGTACTGCTTTGTCAGACCGGACACCACGATCTGACCGTCGCTGGTGGGGCTTCGCTGCCCGTCAGTCATCGTTCTCCTCCCGTGTGTGGCGTCGAGGTACGCCGTGGCACAGCGTGACGGCCCAATGCAACAAGGTCAATCAGGCGCGGTCCGTATGTCCTGATCCGTCGCAGGGCGGAGGCGACTCCTCCCTGCGGACTACGGTCGGGTTCAGCGGGCGATCCAGGTTGCCCGCGCCGCGCCGAGCAGCGCGCCGTCCGGCCCGTACAGGCTGGTGTGCACGAGCGCCTTGCGGCCATCGACGCGCAGCAACGCCCCGGTCACCACGCACTCGTCGTCCGGCCGCGGCAGCGCCGCGACCACTGCGGCGATGCGGCCCAGCAGGTACGGGCGGCCCGGCGCGAGCACCGCCCAACCGCCGGGGCAGTCCAACGCCGCCCAGACCGTGGCCGCACTGACCTGCGCGGGCGCGCGGAACGGCGCGGCGGTCCGCCCGTCCGGCAGCCGGCCGGGGAAGATCCGCAGCCCGTCGACCCGTTGCGGTCCGCACACGTAGCAGCTGGGGAACGGATGCTCGACCAGGCCGGGGTAGCGGGTCGCGGCGGCCACCGCCGTCTCCAGGTCGACCGGGGGTACGACGGCATCGACCACCCCGGCCGCGCGCACCTCGGCCACCAGTTCACCGGTCGGGTCCCGGACCTCGCCGCCGATCAGGGTCAGCTCGGTCTCCAGCGGTGGTGGCCGGCGCAGCGTCACCTCGACCGGCCCGCTGCCGCCCGCCGCGGCGGCGAAGGTCCCCGCGCTCCAGCCGCCGTTGCCGGAACCGGCCGGCCCGTTGTATCGGGACTCGATGCGCATCGTCGACCTCCGATGGTGCGTGTCGGCGCCGTCGCCAGCTGCCCCGGGCAGCCTCGCACGGTCCCCGCCGGGCGTCGCCAGCGGTCTCGCCGGCCGGCGTTCACCCGATCGACACCAGTGGTCCCCGTGGATGGCAACCCGGGCACCTACACAGATCCCATGGCCGTTCTGCATGCCGCTGGCGCACCCTTGACGACCAGCGGATACACCCTGCTGATCGCCGACGACCCCATCCAGGTCGCGGCCGCGCAACGCCTGCGCCACGAGGTGTTCGCCACCGAGTTGGGCGCCACCCTCCTTCCCGGCGAGGCCGGGCTGGACGTGGACCCCTTCGACGCGTACTGCGACCATCTGATCGTCCGCGAGGACAGCACCGGCGAGGTGGTCGGCACGTACCGGCTGCTGCCACCGGGACGCACCGCTCGGCGGTACGCCGAGAACGAGTTCGACCTCACCGCGCTCGACCCGCTCCGTGACGACCTGGTCGAGACGGGCCGGTCCTGTGTGCACCCGGACCATCGCTCCGGGGCGGTGATCAACCTGATGTGGGCTGGCCTCACCCGCTACCTGCACCTGCGTGGCTCGCGCTGGCTCGGCGGCTGTGCGTCGGTGCCGGTGGCCGACGGCGGGCGGACGGTCGCCGAGGTGTGGGCCCAGGCCCAGGCCCGGCACCTGTCGCCCCCGCCGCTGCGGGTCCGCCCGTTGCGGCCCTGGTTCGCCGAGGCCGCCTCCGCGCCCGGCCCGCTCCCCGCCGCCACCGGCCCGCTCCCCGCCGCCACCGGCCCGCTCCCCGCTGCCAGGGC
>NZ_JAGPXZ010000207.1:0-8474 GCF_018070305.1 Micromonospora sp. M51
TCCCGGTGATGGAGCCGCTGTGGTTCGTGCCGGTGGCGGTGGCCTGCGGCAACGCGGTGGTGCTCAAGCCGAGCGAGAAGGACCCGAGCGCGGCGCTGCTGCTGGCGGAGTGGTTCGCCGAGGCGGGCCTGCCCGACGGGGTGCTGAACGTGGTGAACGGTGACAAGGAGGCGGTCGACGCGTTGCTGGACCACCCGGAGGTGCGGTCGGTGTCGTTCGTCGGCTCCACCCCGATCGCCCGGTACGTCTACCAGCGCGGGACGGCCGCCGGTAAGCGGGTGCAGGCGCTCGGTGGGGCGAAGAACCACATGGTGGTGCTCCCGGACGCCGACCTGGATCTGGCCGCCGACGCGGCGGTCAACGCCGGGTTCGGTTCGGCGGGGGAGCGGTGCATGGCCATCTCGGTGCTGGTGGCGGTGGAGCCGGTGGCGGACGAGTTGGTCGAGCGGATCGCCGAGCGGATGACCGGTCTGCGCACCGGCGACGGTCGACGGGGCTGCGACATGGGCCCGCTGGTGACCGCCGCCCACGCGGCGAAGGTGCGCTCCTACGTGGACGCGGGTGTGGCCGCCGGCGCGGTGCCGGTGGTGGACGGGCGGGACGTGACGCCGGACGGCGACCCGGACGGTTTCTGGCTCGGCCCGACGCTGTTCGACAGGGTGACCCCGGACATGTCGATCTACACCGACGAGGTCTTCGGACCGGTGCTGAGTGTGGTCCGGGTCGGCTCGTACGACGAGGCGGTGGAACTGGTCAACGCCAGCCCGTACGGCAACGGCACGGCGATCTTCACCAACGACGGCGGCGCGGCCCGCCGCTACCAGCACGAGGTGGAGGTGGGCATGGTCGGGATCAACGTGCCGATTCCGGTGCCGGTGGCGTACCACTCGTTCGGCGGCTGGAAGTCGTCGCTCTTCGGTGACCTGCACGCGCACGGTGAGGACGGGGTGCGGTTCTTCACCCGGGGCAAGGTCGTCACCAGTCGCTGGTTGGATCCCCGGCACGGCGGGGTCAACCTCGGGTTCCCCACCCAGACCTGAGCAGTCGCAGCACGCCCGCCCCGGCCAGGTACGCCACCAGCGCCGGGACGGGCGTGCCGAGCGGCTCCGGGGCCCGCTGCGGTGTGGCGCTGTTGATCAGCAACGCGGCCACCACGGCGGCGTAGCCGGCCACCGCCAACGCCGCCCGGGCGGGGCTGCCCCGGGTCCGGCGTCCGGTGCGGTGCCGGGCGCTGCGCGCCTCCACCGGGCCGAAGATGGCGACGAGCGCCACCAGGACGGCGCTGAGCAGCAGCAGCCAGGGCACCCGCCAGGCCCACCAGGCGGCAGTGTCGACCGCCGGGGCGGGCAGCGTCCCGACCGCGTCGAGCATCCCGATCAGCAGGATCGCGGCAGTGAGGTGCCAGAGGAAGACGGTCAGCACCACCAGGTTGACCCCGATCACCAGCTGCCACGGCCCGGTGCGCCGTAGCAGCCGCTCCGCCGGGCCGCGCAGCAGCAGGATCACCCCGAGCTGGCCGGCGGCGACGGCCAGCAACGCGAGGCTGGGCGGCGCGCTGTTGTCGAACCGTTCGTCGGGCACCTTGAGCATGACCACCGGCCACGGGCCGAGCACGGTGAGCAGCAGCGCCGCACCAATCCCAGCGGTCAGGAACACCAGGCCGGCCCGGCGGGAGGTGGGCAGCCGTCGTCGGCGTACCCCGGGACGGTCGGGTGTCGACGGCCCGGCGGCGTCGGCCTCGGCGGGTGGTGGCGCGGTCTGGCCGGCCGGGCCGGTCGACGGCTGCGGCGGCGCGGCCCGACCGGCGGGTGGCACGGTGCGGGTGTCGTGCCAGGCGAAGCCGAGCTGGTGGACGGCGAGCCATCCGAACAGGTAGTTGCCGTAACTCAGCTCCTCCGGCCCGATCAGCCGGCCGAGGTCGCCGAGGCCGACCAGAACCACCAGGACCAGCGGCACGGCCAGGCCGAGACGGCGGTGCAGCGCGTACATCGCCGGGGTGAGCACGACCGCCGCCAGGTAGGCGACCAGGAACCAGAGCGGAATGGTGGCGAACCAGACGACCTCGCGGATCCGGGTCGGCTCGGCACCACGCAGCCAGGCGGCCGCCGCCGCGGCGGTGAGCACCAGCAGCAGTGTGCTGGTGGGGCGGACCAGGCGGGCACTGCGGTCGATCAGCCAGCCGGGTGCGTCGCCGCCGCGGGCCCGCAGCCGGGTCAGTGAGGCCGCGTTGGCGTACCCCCCGACCAGGAAGAAGACCGGCATGACCTGGGCCAGCCAGGTCAGCGGGTACGCCCAGCGCAGGTCGCCGAGTGCGGAGTGACCGGTGGCCTGCCCGGCGGCGTCGCGCCCGATCACCGTGACGCTCCAGTGTCCGACAACGACCATGGTGATGGCGAGCGCGCGGAGCAGGTCGACGTACCGTTCCCGCCCAGCCGGGGTGTGCTCGGCCAGCTGGCGCAGACGGCGCATCGCCTCAGGCTAGGCGACCCGGCGACGGCTGGTGGTGATAACGGTTCGACAGTCAGGACTTGAAGTCCGGGCCCGGCTGTCGTAGAAATTCTTCAGCAACAGAGCATGAACTGAAGAGAATCACCGCGCCTCGCGCGGCGGACGCCTCCCCCCACACCGGCGGCCGCCCGACCCGACCCGAGGAGAACCCATGAACAGGCGTGACATCCTGCGGCGCAGCGCCGCCGCCGGCCTCCTGGCCACCCCCGCCGCCGGCCTGCTGTCCGGCTGCGCCACCAGCGGTGGCGGTGACAAGAACGATGCCGAGACCTACCAGGGCACCAAGAGCGCCCAGAACCCGCTCGGCGTGAAGGAGGACGCCCCACTCGAGGTGGTGATCTTCGGCGGCGGGTTCGGTGAGGAGTACGCCAAGGCCCACGAGGCCATGTACACCGAGAAGTACCCGAAGGCGAAGATCAAGCACTCCTCCACCCAGGAGATCAGCAAGACTCTCCAGCCACGCTTCGTCGACGGCACCCCGCCCGACGTGGTCAACAACTCCGGCTCCGGCCAGATCGACTTCAACGGGCTGGTCAGCCAGAACGCCCTCGCCGGCCTCGACGAGCTGCTGGCCGCCCCGAGCCTCGACATCCCCGGCAAGACGGTCAAGGAAACCCTGCTGCCCGGCGCCGTCGAGGTCGGCTCCTACGACGGCAAGTTCCTGGTGCTCAACTACACCTACACCGCCTACGGCATCTGGCACTCCGCCAAGCTCTTCGCCGACCGCGGCTGGTCGTACGCGAAGACCTGGGACGACCACATCGCGCTCTGCAAGCAGATCAAGGCCGCCGGCATCGCCCCCTGGACGTACGCCGGCCTGCACCCGCGCTACATGAGCTGGCCGCTGATCTCCACCGCCATCAAGCTCGGTGGCCCGTCGGTGGCGACCGCCATCGACAACCTGGAGCCGAACGCCTGGAAGTCCGACTCGATGCGGACCGCCGCCGACGCCTGGCACCAGATCGTGAAGGACAAGTACATCCTGGACGGTTCGTCCGGCCTGGACCACAAGCAGTCGCAGACCGCCTGGTGCCAGGGCAAGGCCGCCTTCATCTCCTGCGGCTCCTGGCTGGAGAGCGAACAGAAGGACGTCACCCCGGCCGGGTTCAACATGACCATCGCGCCGACGCCGAGCCTCGGCAGCGGCGACAAACTGCCGTTCGAGGCGATCCGGGGCACCGCCGGGGAACCGTTCATGGTGCCCGCCAAGGCCCGCAACGTCGCTGGCGGCCTGGAGTACTTCCGGACCATGCTCTCCAAGAAGGGCGCCCAGGACTTCACGAAGAAGGTCGCCAGCCTCACCGTGGTCGCCGGCGCCACCGAGGGTGTCGAGCTGCCGTACGGGCTGAGCACCGTGGTCAAGACCCTCGACGCGTCCGGCGCCAACGGCTTCAACTGGGTCTACAACAACTTCTACCGCAAGTTGGAGCGCAACCTCGTCGACGCCGCGTGCGGCGAGTTCTTCAGTGGCCGGATCGGCCCCGCGGAGTTCCTCGAGCAGTGCCAGAAGGGCGCCGACTCGATCGCCCAGGACAGCTCGATCAAGAAGTACAAGCGAGCGGCCTGACCGCCCGGCCGGTGGGGGAGACGCCCTTCCCCACCGGCCGTACCCCCTCGGAGAGGTCCACCTCGTGAAACATGGCAAGTGGCCGCTGATCGTCACGTTCCTGGTGCCGCCGGTGCTGTTGTACGTCTTCTTCGTCGTCTCGCCGTACCTGCAGGCATTCCAGATCTCCACCACCGACTGGCTCGGCTACTCGGCCGACGCGAACCCGGTCGGCCTGGCCAACTTCAAGGCCCTCTGGCACGACGACTACGTGTGGAACGCGCTGAAGAACAACGTGATCCTGTTGGCTCTCGTGCCGGTGCTGACCATCGTGCTGGGGCTCTTCTTCGCGACCATGCTCGCCATGGGCGGGCGCAAGGGCAGCGCCGGCGTGACCGGCGTACGCGGTGGCGCGCTCTACCGCACCGTCTACTTCTTTCCGCAGGTGCTCTCCGTGGTGATCATCGCGCTGCTCTGGAAGGAGGTGTACCACCCCAACAAGGGGCTGCTGACCAGCGCACTGCACGGTCTCGGCCTGCCCTCGCCGACCTGGCTCGGCGACCCGGCGACCGCCTTCTGGTGCGTCCTGGCGGTGATGGTGTGGAGCAACGTCGGCTTCTACGTGGTGCTGTTCGGCGCGGCGATGTCGGCAGTGCCGAAGGAGATCTACGAGGCGGTGCTGCTCGACGGCGCGTCCCGGTTCACCACCCTGCGTCGGGTCACCCTGCCGCTGCTCTGGGACACCGTCCAGGTCGCCTGGGTCTACCTGGCCATCTTCGCCCTGGACGGGTTCATCCTGGTGCAGCTCATGACCAACGGCGGCCCGAACTTCTCCACCGACGTGATCGGCGTACGGATGTACGACACCGCCTTCGGCAGCGAGACCAAGTTCGGCTACGCCTCGGCGATCGGCGTGGTGATGTTCTTCCTGACCCTCTCGGTGGCGGTGCTGTCGCTGCGCATCGGCCGGCGCGAACGGATCGAGTACTCGTGACCACTCTGGATCAGCCCACCACGACCGCCCCGACCCCGGTCGTCCGCCGGGACCGCCCGGTGCGCCGGGAACTCGGCGTGGCCAACACCCTCTCGCACGGCTTCCTGCTGGTCTGGGGTCTGCTCACCGTCCTGCCACTGCTGTGGATGTTCATCAGCTCGTTCAAGACCAACGGTGAGATCCTCGCCGACCCGTGGAGTCTCCCCGGCGCATTGCACCTGGACAACTGGGCGCGGGCCTGGACCGGCGCGCACATCGGCCGGTACTTCCTGAACAGCATGGTGGTGGTCGCCGGTTCGGTCAGCCTCACCATGCTGATGGGGGCGACCGCCGCGTACGTCTTCGCCCGCTACGAGTTCCGGGGTCGCCAGGTCGTCTACTACCTCTTCGTCGGCGGCCTCATGTTCCCGGTGTTCCTCGCCCTGGTGCCGCTCTTCTTCGTGGTCCGCAACGCCGGCCTCTTCAACACCTGGCTCGGGTTGATCCTCGTCTACGCGGCGTACTCGCTGCCGTTCACGGTGTTCTTCCTGACCGCGTTCTTCCGTACCCTGCCGACGTCGGTGGCGGAGGCCGCGCTGGTCGACGGCTGCGGCCACTTCCGGCTCTTCTTCCGGGTGATGCTGCCGATGGCACGTCCGGGACTGATCAGCGTGGCGATCTTCAACTTCCTCAGCCACTGGAACCAGTTCCTGCTGCCGCAGGTGCTGTTGCAGGGCGACGAGTCCAAGTGGATGCTGGCCCAGGGGCTGTTCGCGCTCTCGGTCAGTCAGGGCTACGCCGGTGACTACGCCCGGCTCTTCGCCGGACTGAGCATCGCGGTGCTCCCGGTGCTCGCCGTGTACGTGGCGTTCCAGCGTCAGGTGCAGGCTGGCCTGACCGCCGGCCAACTCAAGTAGCGGCCCGCCACCCTGACCGATAACGACCACCCGGTGTGCGGCCCGAACACGACCTCCCGCCCGACCCGGCCGCGACCCTCCGCCCGGTCCGCCCGACCCCCTCGCCCGGTCATGATCGTGCTCGATCCTGGATGTAGTCCCCTCCTCGTGGCACGAGGCCACTACTTCCTGGTTCGAGCACGATCATGACCGGCGCGCCCGGGCCCGATGCGACGCGAGCGCGGGGGCGGTGGGGGCGCGGGGCGGCCAGGTGCTGGCGGCCGGGTGGTGGGGTGTGGTGGGTCAGGGGGCGGGGAAGAGGCGGGCGTGCAGGGCTGCGGGGTCGGTGACCTCGGGTAGGCCGCGGGCGGCGAGCCAGGCCGCGGCGGCGGCCCCGTCTCCGGCGGTACGCACCGGCGCGTCCGGCCAGCGTCGGGCGATCTCGGCCCGGACGGCGGTGGCGAGCGGGGTGTCCGCGGTGAGCAGGCCACCGCCGAGCACGACGGGTGTCACCGCCCCGGCGGTGCGGATGCGACTCACGCTCTCGGTCAGGTGCGCGGCGGCTTCGGTGATCAGCGCGGTGGCGACCGGGTCGCCGTGGGCGGCGGCGTCGACGACCAGCGGTGCGAGCCGGGCGAGTTCGACAGGGGGTCGACGGGTCACCGTCTGGATGGTGGCGTCGACGGTGTCCCGGGGGCGGGCGGCGACGTCGGCGCTGCCCAGCAGTTCGGTGAGGACGGTCGTGGCCAGCGCGCCTGGGGCACGCCCCGCGTCGAGATCGGCGAGTAGCCGGCGTACCGCTTCCCGGCCGAGCCAGAAGCCGGAGCCGGCGTCGCCGAGGAGCCAGCCGTGGCCGTCGGCGATCCGGTCGAGCCGCAGGTCGTGGACCTGCGCGGTGATTGCCCCCGTGCCGGCGATGAGGATGGTGCCGTCCGGGGCGGCGGTGCCGGAGGCGTAGGCGACCAGGGCGTCGCCGTGCACCTCGTACGGGCAGCGCAGGCCGGCGTCGCGCCAGGCCTGATCGAAGGCGGCCCTTCCGGCCGGGTCGGCGAGCAGCCGGCCCGCTCCGGCGAGACCGATGGTGCCGGCGGCGGCCCGCGCCGGGTCGACGTCGGCGAGCGCCTCGCGCAGTGCGGTCAGCAGCTCGGCGGCGGCGCGTTCGGCGCCGTGACTGGTGGGGTTGCCGCCGCCGGCGCGGCCGGTGCCGACGCGGCGCCCGGTGAGGGTGAGGACGGTCGCCCGGGTGGACGTACCGCCGACGTCGAGCCCCACCACGACGGTGTCGGACATCGGCACGGGTCTCCTTGCGTGGAACGGCGATCTGGCTTGTTCATGCTGGTCGGCGGCGTGGTGCGGGGCAAGTGGTGGGGGCCGTGCGGGGCTGTGCGCCGGGTAACAGTTTGAAAACTTCGCCCACGGTCTTGACATAGAGGGGCGTCTAGTAAGAACTTTTACCACTAACGGTTAACAGTCTTTTCGGAAAGTTGAGGCGACTCATGGTTGATCACGAGGTGGACACCGCCGCTGGGACCGCGGTGGTCGACGCCGACGTGATCGACCGCAGAACCTCGCCCTCCGACGGGGTGCTGGCAAGGGTGCGCAACGGGCTCGGGGAGTTGACCGGCGCCCTGCACCGGGTCGCCGAGCACGTGCTCAGCGACCCGGAGGCCGCCGCCCGATCGACAATCGTCGAGCTGGCCGAGCGCAGCGGCACCTCACCGGCGACCATCACCCGGTTCTGCCGGGCGATGGGCTTCGAGGGGTACGCCGACCTGCGACTGGGCATCGCCTCCGAGACCGGGCGGGCGCGCTCGGCCGGTTGGACGGTCGACATCGGACGGGAGATCCAGCCGAGCGACCCGCTCGCCCGGGTGCTCGACCAGATCATGGCCGCCGACACCCGAGCCATGCACGACACCGCCACCCTGCTCGACCTCGGCGAGGTGGAGCGGGCCGCCGTGGCGATCGCCGGCGCCAGCCGGGTCAACATCTTCGGCGCCAGCGGCAGCGCCCTGGTCGGCGAGGAGATGCAGTTCAGTCTGCACCGCATCGGGGTGGCGGCGTGGGCGTGGAACGACGTGCACGAGGGGCTGGCCAGCGCCGCCCTGCTGCGACCGGGGGATGTGGCGCTCGGCATCTCGCACACCGGGCAGACCCGGGAGACCATCGAGATGCTCGCCGAGGCGGGCAGCCGGGGCGCCACCACGCTCGCGCTCACCGGCTTCCCCCGCTCGCCACTGGCCGAGCTGGCCGACATCGTGCTGCTCACGGCCAGCCAGGCGACCACCTTCCGGCCGGACGCGCTCTCCGCCCGGCACCCCCAGCTGGTGGTGCTCGACCTGCTCTACATCGCCGTCGCCCAACGCACGCACGACCGCGCGCACGCGGCCTTCCGGCGGACCGCACAGGCCGTCGACGGACACAAGTCGGCGAAGCGGCCGCCGGGAAGCCACCCGCCGCAGCCGACACGAGGTTTCCCGACAACATCCGAGGGAGCCGACTCATGATCAGCGCCCAGGGGTACGCGGACGCCGTCCGCCCGGTGCTCGAC
>NZ_JAGPXZ010000208.1:0-8448 GCF_018070305.1 Micromonospora sp. M51
CCTTCTTGCCGCGCAGCTCGCGCAGGTAGTAGAGCTTGGCGCGACGCACGTCACCGCGGGTCACGACCTCGATCCGGTCGATGCCCGGGCCGTTGAGCGGGTAGGTCCGCTCGACGCCGACGCCGAAGCTGACCTTGCGGACCGAGAAGGTCTCGCGCAGACCGTCACCCTGGCGGCGGATCACGACGCCCTGGAAGATCTGGACACGGGACCGGTTGCCCTCGACGACGCGGGCGTGCACCTTGACGGTGTCACCGGCCCGGAAGTCGGGGAGGTCGGTCCGCTTCGACTGGGCGTCAAGGGCGTCCAGGATGTTCATCGCTGCGTCCTCGTAAGGCTCACGGCGCACCGTCACTCGGTGCGCGGGTGGGTGATTCTGATTCCCGGGTGGTGATCGGCGGACCGACCCCGGTCGGGGATCCTCGCAGCCGACCGCGGGCGCGGACGGATGCGGCAACCCCCCTACTTTGCCACATCCCCCGGCGGAGGTTGAAATCCGGCCTGGTCCAGGGCCGCGATGTCCCGTTTGTCGAGCCGGTCGGCGGGCAGCGCGGCCAGCAGGTCGGGACGGCGGGCAGCCGTCCGCAGCAGGCCCTCCTCGCGCCGCCAGCGGGCGATCTTGCCGTGGTCGCCGGAGCGGAGCACCTCCGGCACGTCGTGCCCACGCCAACTCGGCGGCTTGGTGTAGATCGGCGCCTCCAGCAGCCCGTGCGCGTGCGACTCCTCGTCGAGCGAACCCGCGTTGCCCAGCACCCCCGGCAGCAGCCGGGTGACCGCCTCCATCATCACCAGGACCGCGACCTCGCCACCGAAGAGCACGTAGTCACCGAGCGACACCTCGGTGACCGGCATCCGGGTGGCGGCGTGCGCGAGAACCCGTTGGTCGATCCCCTCGTAGCGACCGCAGGCGAAGAGCAGATGCGGCTCGGCGGCCAACTCGTACGCCATGGCCTGGGTGAACGGGGCGCCGGCCGGCGACGGCACCAGCAGCCGGGGCGGCGGGGCGTCCACCGGCGCGAGGGCGTCCAGCGCCTCGCCCCACGGCTCCGGGCGCATCACCATCCCCGGACCGCCGCCGTACGGGGTGTCGTCGACCGTGCGGTGCACGTCGTGGGTCCAGGTCCGCAGGTCGTGCACGGCGAGCTGGAGTACGCCGTTGGCCCGCGCCCGTCCGATCAGCGACAGGTCCAGCGGGGCGAAGTACTCCGGAAAGATCGACACGACGTCGACGCGCATGCGGGCTGGTCCTAAAGGTCGAGCAGTCCGGCTGGCGGGTCGACGATCAC
This sequence comes from Micromonospora sp. M51, assembly GCF_018070305.1. Lineage (NCBI taxonomy): Bacteria > Bacillati > Actinomycetota > Actinomycetes > Micromonosporales > Micromonosporaceae > Micromonospora > Micromonospora sp. M51. Next base: position 1,287 of record NZ_JAGPXZ010000208.1, read on the forward strand.
ACGTCCGCCGGCCAGGTCGACCTCCGGGACGATCGCCCGGACGAACGGGATCAACGCGGTACGCCCCTCGGGGCGCCGCAGCACCAGCAGGTCGGACGAGGGTGCGTGGTCGATGCGGGCGACCTCGCCGAGGCGTTCGCCGGCCGGGGTCACCACGGCCAACCCGACCAACTGATGGTCGTGGAACTCCTCCGGGTCGTCCGGTGGGGCCACGTCGGCGCTGTCCACCACGAGCAGCGTGCCGCGCAGCGCCTCGGCGGTGTTGCGGTCCAGGATGCCGTCGAACGCGATCAGCACCCGACCCTGGTGGAAGCGGGCTTCCTCGATGGTCAGCTCCGCCGGAATCCGGAACGGCACGCCGGGGCCGTCGGAGGACGGCGGGGGTGTCGCCCCCGGCTCAGTGCGCAGCACTGTGCCGGGGGCGAACCGTGCCTCGGGCTCGTCGGTCCGCACTTCCACGGTGACCTCACCGCGGACACCGTGCGGCTTGCCGATCCTGCCGACGACGAGCTGCATCAGTACGAGTCGACGATGTCGACGCGAACCCCGCGCCCGCCGATGGAGCCGATCACCTGGCGCAGCGCCTTGGCGGTCCGGCCGGACCGCCCGATCACAGTGCCGAGGTCCTCGGGGTGCACGCGGACTTCGAGCCGCTTGCCCCGACGGGAATCGACCATCCGCACCCGGACGTCATCCGGGTGGTCGACGATGCCCTTGACCAGGTGCTCCAACGCCGGACGCAGTGGCATGTCAGGCCTGCTCACCGGCGTCGGCAGCGGCCGGGGCCTCGGCCGGAGCCTCGGTCTTCGGAGCCTCGGCGGCCGGCGCCTCGGTCTTCGGAGCCTCAGCAGCCTTGGCTGCCTTCTTGGCCGGCTTGGCCGGGGTCTCCGGGGCGAGCCCGGCGGCGGCCTTCGACTCAGCCTCGTACGCCGCCTTGCGGTCGGCCTTCTCGGGGGCGACCAGGAGCGGCGGCGGGGCCGGCAGGCCCTTGTACTTCTGCCAGTCACCGGTCAGCTCCAGCAGCCGCTGCACCGCCTCGCTCGGCTGAGCGCCGACGGACAGCCAGTACTGGACCCGCTCCGACTTGACCTCGATGATCGAGGGGTCTTCCTTGGGCTGGTAAACCCCGACGAACTCGATCGCCCGGCCGTCGCGCTTGGTGCGCGAGTCGGCGACGACGATGCGGTACTGCGGGTTGCGGATCTTGCCCATCCGCAGGAGCCGGATCTTTACGGCCACAGTTGTTTCGCTCCTGTTGCGATCTCACCGGCCCAAGACGGGCGGTGTGCATGGGTGAGCGCCGACCGGCACAGTGGGGTTGGGCCGGAGACAACTCGGTGGACTGGCGACGTGCCCGGGTTAGAGGGCGCCGGACGCGCGCCGGATACCAGCGACCTATTCTGCCAGATCCCCTGCCGATCTTCCGCATCGGACCCGGACACCACGTCGCCGGTGACCTGGAACACCGCTCAGCGCACTGGCGGACGGTCCCAGCCTGCCGGAAGTTTGTCCGGTACGCCCCATTCTGGCGGAGGTGCGAAGTCGGTCCAGGTGCCGTCGAACGGGAACTCGCCCGCCTCGGCGAGCGCGATCACCCGCTCCCCCTCGGCGCGGACCGCCTTCTCGTCGGTCACCCAGTAGTGCTCCGGAAAGGCGAGACGCTCGACGAACTCGTCCTCGTCCTTCCACTCCCAGCTCAGGTCCGGGCGTACCACCACGTCGAGATCCTGGTCCACCACGTCGACGCCGGCCACCGGGCCGTCGTCCCAGCGGACACCGGGCTCCTCGAGGTTGACGTACCAGTGCGAGAACCGGCCGTGCGCGTCCCGGAACCACCAGACGGAGTGCGCCGCGCCGGCGGGCAGGAACTTCAGCAGCGGCGGGCCATTCCAGCGGCCCTGCGCCAACCGGTACGTCGGGGTGACCCAGTCGGCGAACGGCACCGCGCGCATGGTCACGCCCGCCTGGTTCACCTCGTGGGCCACCGGCGAATCCTGGGCGATCCACACCAGCAGCCCGCGATCGTCGTCGCTGACCACGCGGGCCGGCCGGACCCATCCGATCCGGCCGTGCCGCACGTTCCGGTGCATGATCAGCCGACCCGGCTCGAACCGGTCGACGAGCACCTCAGTAGGCGCGGGCGAGGATGGCGACCAGATCCGGCTCGTCCTCCGAGTCGGGAACCGAACCGTCGGCGCGCAGCAGGCAGCGCACCGTGACGCCCTGACCGTTCGCCTCCGCCTCGCCGGCCACGCCGACCGCCGACCACGGCACCCGCGCCCAGCCGGTCGCGGCGGCCTCGATCGCCTCGGCCAGGGTCGCCACGTCCACCGTGCGCGCCTCGCGGTTGGCCAACGCCTGATCGTGCAGCACCTGCTGATCGGTCTCCAGCGCCGCCAGCACCGCGGCGACCACGTCCGCCACCGGCGTCGGGGTCTTCGAGCCGTCGGTCCGGCGCACCACTGTCGCGTTGCCCACGGCCAGGTCACGGGGGCCAACCTCGACGCGTACCGGATAGCCACGCAGCTCGGCGTCGACGGCCCGGCGGCCGAACGGGGTGTCGGTCCGGTCGTCGAGCGCGACCCGGACACCGGCGTCGCGCAGGCCGTCGCGCAGCTTGGCCGCCGCCTCGCCGACGCCGTCACCGTCCTTGACGATCATGACGTACGCCTGGATCGGCGCCAGCTTCGGCGGCACGCGCAGGCCGTTATCGTCGCCGTGCGCCATGATCAGGCCACCCAGCATCCGGGTGGACGTGCCCCAGGAGGTCGTCCAGGCGTGTTCCCGGCCCCCCTCCTTGGAGGAGTAGCTGATGTCGAACGCCTTGGCGAAGTTCTGACCCAACTCGTGGCTGGTGCCCAGCTGCAACGCCTTGCCGTCACCCATCATGCCTTCGCAGGTGTACGTGGCCGTCGCGCCGGCGAAGCGCTCGCGCGCCGTCTTCAGGCCGACCACCACCGGGATGCCGATCACGTTGACCATCAGGTCCTCGTACGCCTCGTGCAGGATCCGCCGCGCGTACGCGCGGGCGTCCTCGCGGGTGGCGTGCGCGGTGTGCCCCTCCTGCCAGAGGAACTCGCTGGTCCGCAGGAAGATCCGCGGACGCAGCTCCCACCGGACCACGTTCGCCCACTGGTTGAGCAGCAGCGGCAGGTCCCGGTACGAGTCGATCCACTTGGCCATGAACTCGCCGATGACCGTCTCACTGGTCGGACGCACCACCACCGGCTCGGCCAGCGGCTTGCCGCCACCGTGCGTGACGACCGCCAGCTCCGGCGAGAAGCCCTCGACGTGCTGCGCCTCACGCTTGAGGTAGCTCTCGGGGATGAACAACGGGAAGTACGCGTTCTCCGCACCCGCCGCCTTGATCCGAGCGTCCATCTCAGCCTGCATACGCTCCCAGATGGCGTAGCCGGCCGGTCGGATGACCATGGTGCCGCGAACCGGGCCGTTGTCGGCCAGCTTCGCCTTGGCGATCAGGTCCTGGTACCAGCGGGGGAAATCCTCCGCACGGGGAGTGAGCACGCGTGCCATGACCGCACATCCTATGCGCCGCGCGGGCGGACACCGCGTCCGGGAGTCGCCACGCCGCGCCGTCCCGCTGTGCTGACGGGCCGTGACGGCGCTGGGCCGGGCAGCGGGAGCGCCCGTAGAATTCGACCACCATGACTACCTCGACGGACTCCCCCCGCCAGCGGCTGCGGGACACGATCGTGGACGCCGCCCGCGCCCGGACCATCGCCGCCGGGTGGGACGCGGTCCGGATGGGCGGAGTGGCCACCACGGCCGGGGTGAGCCGGCAGACGGTCTACAACGAGTTCGGCAGCAAGGCGGGCCTCGCCGAGGCGCTCGCCCGCGCCGAGGTGGACCGGTTCGTTGGCGATGTGCGCGACGCGCTGCTCGCCCACGGCTCCGACGTGCGGGCCGGCGCGTACGCCGCCATCGCGCGCACCCTCTCCACGGCGGCGGACAACCCGCTGGTCAAGGCGATCCTGACCAGCGCCCGGGGCGGGTCGGACGAGCTGCTGCCGTACCTCACCACCCGGGCCGAGGTGGTGCTCACCGAGGCGTCCGGTGCGCTGATCGACTGGGCCGGCGACCATCTGCCCGGGGCGGACCAGGCCGCGCTGGCCTTCGCCGCCGACACGGTCGTCCGTCTGGTGGTCAGCCACATCGTGCTCCCCCGCGAACCGATCGAGGAGACCGCGACGGCCCTCGCCGACCTCGCCGTACGCCTCTTCAGCGCCGCCGCCCGCCCCACCCTCTAACCCCCACACCCGCCCCGCGACACGCGCCTCGCGCCGCACCGCCCGGCGCGGGGCGCACAGCGCGGCGCGGGGCGCACAGCGCGGCGCGGGGCGGGGCGGGTCAGCGGATGACGTGGCCGCGGAGGATCGTGCGGGACGGGGCGCGGACGACGCGCAGGTCGGCACGGGGGTCTTCGGGGTAGACGGTCAGGTCGGCGAGCCCGCCCTCGACCAGGCCGGGGAAGCCGAGCCATTCGCGGGCGCCCCAGGAGGCGGCGGCGAGCACCTCGAGCGGGGCCATTCCGGCCCGTTCGTGCAGCAGCATCATCTCCTCGGCGGCCAGCCCGTGGTCGATGCCGCCACCGGCGTCGGTGCCCACGTAGATCGGCACGCCCGCCTCGTGCGCGGCGCGCACCACGTCGGGGAAGCCGTCGCGCAGCGCGAGCATGTGCTCGGCGTACCCGGGGAACTTGCCCCGCGCCTGCTCGGCGATGCCACCGAAGGTGGCAATGTTGATCATTGTGGGGACCAGTGCGGTGCCCTGGCGGGCCATCTCGTCGATCAGGTCGAGGCTGAGCCCGGTGCCGTGCTCCACCGAGTCGACGCCGGCCCGCACCATGATCTCGACGGCCGACTCGGAGAAGGTGTGCACCGCGGCGCGTACCCCGGCATCATGCGCGGCCCGCACGGCGGCGGTGAGGGTGTCCGCGTCCCAGGCCGGCGCCAGGTCACCGACGCCCCGGTCGATCCAGTCGCCGACCAGCTTCACCCAGCCGTTGCCGGCCCGCGCCTGCGCGGCCACCGTGGCGGCCACCTCGGTCGCGTCGACCTCCACGCCGATGTCGCGCAGGTAGCGCTTCGGCGGGGCGACATGCTGGCCCGCGCGGGCCAGTCGCGGCAGGCCCGGCTCGTCGTCGAGTTCGGGGTACGGGTACGGCGACCCGGCGTCCCGGATCGCCAGCACCCCGGCGTCCCGGTCGACGTGGGCCAGCGCGCGGGCCTGGTCGAGTGAGGTGATCGGGGCGCCACCTCGGGCGATGCCGATGTGGCAGTGCGCGTCGACAAGCCCCGGCAGCACGTAGCCGCCGTCGACGACGGTCTCCGCACCGGGCACCGGGGTGAAGGTCACCCGGTCGCCGACCAGCCAGAGATCCCGGACCTCGTCGTCGGGGAGCAGCACGCCGCGCACATGAAGAGCCATGCGCACAGTCCTACCCGATCAGCCCTCCTCGGGAGCGAGCAGGTCGTTCTTCCGGGCGGTCAGGGCCGGCAGGTCCACGGAAACCTTCCACGGCCGCTCCGTGACGAACAGATCCTCGGTGTGCGTGACCTGCTCGTACTCCCGGTTGGCCCCGAGGGAGTACTCGGTGAGCGTGACACGTTCCTGGGTCGGGTCGAGCACCCAGTAGGACCGGATGCCGGCGTGCGCGTAGACCTTCGCCTTGTCGTACATGTCGCGGAAGGTGGAGGTCGGCGATACGACCTCCACCGCGAGCAGGGCGTCCTCGACCGGCACGGGCGACCGGCCGGCGTGCGTGCGGCGGATGACCACCACGTCGGAACGTGGCTCGTTGCGCCGGTCGACCCGCATCGACAGGTCGATGCTGACCAGGTATTCCGGCGGGCAGTTGACGCGAAGCGTGAGCAGCAACTCGACGCACAACTCTTGGTGCACGGCAGTGGGCGACGGCACGATCAACATTCCGTTGATCAGTTCGTACGGAAGGTCCTTCGGCAGGTCACCGAGGTCGTCGACCGTCCACTCGTGCCGTTCGGGCAGGATCGGGGCCGCGGTAATGACAGCTCCTTCCAGGGGGCGACGTCACCGTAAGCGCCGGATCAGTCGCCCGCCGTCACCGACACGCGTCAGCGCGGGCCCTTGTCGCCACCCTTGCCGAGCTTGTTGAAGTCGATCTTCGGGAGCTTGAAACCGGGCGGCAGGCCCTGGCCGGCGGCGAGATCGTTCGGGTCCATGCCCGGCGGGAGCTGCGGCATGCCACCCGGGAAGCCGGCTGGCATGCCGGCGCCGGTACGCGGGCGACCGCCGCCCTTGGTGCCCTTGCGCTTGTTCTTCGGCGACTTGGTCGCCTTGCGGCGGCCACCGCCGGGCAGGCCCATCATGCCGCCCATCTGCTTCATCATCTTCTGCGCGTCGGCGAAGCGGTTGAGCAGCTGGTTGACGTCCATCACGGTGACCCCGGAACCGTTGGCGATGCGCGCCCGGCGGGAGCCGTTGATGATCTTCGGGTTGGTCCGCTCGCCCGGGGTCATCGACCGGATGATCGCGGTGACCCGGTCGAAGTGGCTGTCGTCCAGCTCGGAGAGCTGGTCCTTCATCTGCCCCATGCCGGGCATCATGGCCAGCACGTTGGCGATCGGGCCCATCCGCCGCACCGCGATGAGCTGGTCGAGGAAGTCGTCCAGGGTGAACTGCTCACCGCCCATCAGCTTGGCGGTCATCTTCTCCTTCTGATCGGAGTCGAAGGCCTGCTCGGCCTGCTCGATCAGAGTGAGGACGTCGCCCATGCCGAGGATCCGGCTGGCCATCCGGTCGGGGTGGAAGACGTCGAAGTCCTCCAGCTTCTCACCGGTGGAGGCGAACAGGATCGGCTGCCCGGTGACCTCGCGGACCGACAGCGCGGCACCACCACGGGCGTCGCCGTCGAGCTTGGAGAGCACCACACCGGTGATGCCGACGCCGTCGCGGAACGCCTCGGCGGTGCGGACGGCGTCCTGACCGACCATGGCGTCGATGACGAAGATGACCTCGTCCGGCGAGACGGCGTCGCGGATGTCGGCGGCCTGCTGCATCATCTCGGCGTCGATGCCGAGTCGGCCGGCGGTGTCGACGATGACGATGTCGCGGGCGGCGCGCTTGGCGTGCTCGATCGACGCGCGGGCCACCTGCACCGGGT
>NZ_JAGPXZ010000209.1:0-8410 GCF_018070305.1 Micromonospora sp. M51
GGTCATGGTGAGCCGGGCGGCGTCGCCGGTGCCGAGCGGGCCGCTGCCCTCCAGCGTCACGGTGCCGTTGGGCACGTAGAGGTGCACATAGGGCGCGTCGGGGATGGTGACCTCGTCGCCGGGCGCGAGGCGGGCGGCGTGCAGGGTCGCGTACCGGTTGCGGATGCGGATCGCGGACGCGCCGTCGTAGCGGTCCATCCCGGAGGCGATCGGCACCAGACCGCCGCGCAGCAGCTCGTCCTCGATCTCCAGCTGCTCGTAGCCGGGGTCGACGCCCTGCTCGTCGGGGAGCACCCACATCTGCACGAAGTGCACCGGGTCGCTGTGCGGCTCCTGGTTGTTCAGCCGCCAGGCGTCGTTCTTCTCCGAGTGCAGGATGCCCGTGCCGGCGCTCATCCGCTGGGCCAGACCCGGGTAGATCACCCCGGAGTGCCCGGTCGAGTCCTGGTGCACCAGCGAGCCGCGCAGCACCCAGGTCACGATCTCCATGTCCTGGTGCGGGTGGGTCTCGAAGCCGGCCCCCGGCCGGACCACGTCGTCGTTGTTGACCAGGAGCAGGCCGTGGTGGGTGTTGGCCGGGTCGTAGTGCCGGGAGAACGAGAAGGAGTGCTTGGAGTCCAGCCAGGAGATCCGGGTGGCGAAGCGATCATCGGCCCGCCGGATGTCGACGGCGGGCGCGGGTGCGGTCACCAGGCACGCTGCCCGGCGTCGGGGGTCGACGGCGCCCAGCCCAGGGCCGGCTCACCGATGGCCAGTTCGGCGATCTCACCGCTGCGCAGCGACGGTGTGTGGCCGAACTCGGCGCAGTGCTGCTCGGCGATCTCGGCGCAGATCTCGGCCACCTGCTCACAGATCGGGTCGCCCAGATCGGCGGCGTTCAACGCCATGATCATCTTGAATCGGAGATCCCGCATCTCGCCCCCCGCCGCCGTCGTCCCACCACCTCCGGACCCTACCCGCCGCCCTTGCGCAGGACCCCGAAACGAGCACACCACCCCGGCTCGGCACACCGCTTCCCACCCGCGCGTCGGCCGGCAACGTCGTCTCGCCATCGAGGGATACGACGGCGCCGCCCGCACGGGGTGCGGGCGGCGCCGGGGAGAGCTGGGGGGTTGGTCAGAAGAAGCGGCGGCGCTTGGCCTTCTGCGGACGGATCAGGTCCGCACCCTTCGTCAGCAACCGGGTCGCCCCGGAGGGACCACGCCGGGCCTCCAGGGTGTGGCTGAGCCGGCGGGCACCGGCAGCGGCCAGCGGCACCGCGATCGCCATCACCGCCCACTGGGCAATGCGCTTCTGGATCATGTGGGTTCACCTCCGTCAGTGGCTCCTGACGACTCTGATACCCAGAGTGACGTGCGGGTAAGCGCGTCGGCTCAGATAACCGGGGCGACCGGGTTGGGCAGCGCGCCGCCGAAGCGTCGGTCCCGCTGCGCGTACAACTCGCACGCGTACCAGAGGTGGCGGCGGTCGAAGTCGGGCCAGAGCGTGTCCAGGAAGACCAACTCGGCGTACGCGGTCTGCCAGAGCAGGAAGTTGGAGATCCGCTCCTCCCCGGAGGGGCGCAGGAACAGGTCCACCTCCGGGACCTCCGGGTGGTAGAGGTACTTCGCCACGGTCTTCTCGGTGACCTTCGCCGGGTCCAGCCGGCCGGCGGCCACGTCCCGCGCGATCGCGGCGGCGGCGTCACCGATCTCGGCCTGCCCGCCGTAGTTCACGCAGAACTGCAGGGTCAACGTCGAGTTGTCGCGGGACATCTCCTCGGCGGTCTGCAGCTCGGAGATGACGCTCTTCCACAGCCGCCCGGACCGGCCCGACCACACCACCCGGACACCGAGGTCGACCAGCTGGTCACGACGGCGACGGATCACGTCCCGGTTGAACCCCATCAGGAACCGGACCTCGTCGGGCGAGCGCCGCCAGTTTTCCGTGGAGAACGCGTACGCCGACAGGTACGGGATGCCCATCTCGATGGCGCCCTCGATGGTGTCGAAGAGGCTGTGCTCCCCCGCCTCGTGCCCCTTGGTGCGGGGCAGCCCGCGGTCCTTGGCCCAGCGGCCGTTGCCGTCCATCACCACCGCCACGTGCCTCGGCACCGCCTCGGCGGGCAGCGCCGGGGGGCGGGCCCCGGACGGGTGTGGCACCGGCGGGGTCGGCTCGCGCCGGCCAGCCTTCTTCGATCGGATCACTCGGTCACTCCCTGTTCGCGCCGTCCGCCCCGGCCTCGACGTCGCCACGTGACCGGAGCACCACGGCCCCGGTGCCTTCCGGCGGCGAGGCCGCGCCGGCCGCCGAGGGACCCCGGTCGACCAGCGGCAGCGAGCGTAGCGCGCGCTCCAGGTGCCACTGCAGGTGAGCCGCGACCAGCCCACTGCACTCCCGACGTACGGCGGCGTCGGTGGCGTCGGCGATCACCCAGTCGCCGGTGGTCAGCGCGGACATCAGATCGATGGTGGCCGGCGCGGGATGAGCCGCCCCGGGTGGCCGACAATCCGGACAGACCGCACCACCGGCCGGTACGGAGAACGCCCGGTGCCGCCCGGGCGTGCCACAGACCGCGCAGGCGACCAGCGCCGGTGCCCAGCCGGCCAGCGACATCCCCCGCAGCAGGTACGCGTCGAGCACCAGGGTGGTGGCGTGCTCGCCCCGGGACAGCGCCTTCAGGGCGCCCACGGTGAGCTGGAACAGCCGCAGCGACGGCTCCCGCTCCACCGGGGTCAGCCGCTCCGCGGTCTCGGCGATCGCGCTGGCCGCCGTGTAGCGCGGATAGTCACCCAGGAACCGTTTGCCGTACAGGTCGATGCCCTCGACCTGGCTGACGGTGTGCAGCGAGCTGCCCTGGTTGCCCTTCGGGTCACCGGCGAGCTGGAGGTCGACGTGGCCGAACGGCTCCAGCCGGGCACCGAACTTGCTGGTGGTGCGGCGGATCCCTCGGGCCACCGCGCGCAGCCGGCCGTGCCGGCGGGTGAGCAGGGTGATGATCCGGTCGGACTCGCCGAGCTTCTGCACACGCAGCACCACCGCGTCGTCGCGGTAGAGCTGTCGGCGATACCCGGCCATCGGGCCATTCTCCCTCGGGGTGTGAAATCAGGGTTGGTTCGGGGTGCAAGCGCGGATGAACCCCGATGCGGCCGAGTCGTGCCCGGCCGTAGCGTGCTGCTCATGCAACTGCGCCTGACCTCCACCACCCCCCGCCGGCGTCGCGTCGCCGCTCCCGTCGCGCTGGGACTCACCGCCACCCTCATCGTGCTCGCCGGGTGCGACAACCTGTCGTTCCGCCGGCTCGACTACGACAACACCGAGGCGGTCCGGATCACCACGGTCCGGGTCTCCGGTGGCTCGGGTGACGTGGTGGTGCGGGGCACCGGCCCGGCGTCCGAGGTGCGGATCAAGCGGGTGGTGCGTTACCAGGGCGGTGAACCGGACAACACCCGGTACGAGATCAAGGGCACCGAACTGGTGCTGGACACCGACTGCGGCTCGCGGTGCAGCATCTCCTACGAGGTGACGGTGCCGGAGGGCGTGGCGGTGCAGGGCGAGACCAGCTCCGGCAACGTCGAGCTGAGCCGGGTCGGCGCGGTGGAGCTGCAGGTGAGCTCGGGCGACGTGCGGATCTCCGGCGCGTCGGGCGCGGTCGGGGTGGAGGCCCGCTCGGGCAACATCGAGGTGAGCGAGGCCACCGCGGCGGTACGGTTGCGTGCCTCGTCCGGGGATATCACCGCACGCCGGCTGGCCGGCACTGTCGACGCCGAGGCCAACTCCGGCAACGTCGACGTCCAGCTCGACCAGCCCGCCTCGGCCCGGGTGCACGCCTCCAGCGGTGATGTCACGCTGCTGGTGCCCCAGGGCAGCTACCGGGTCCGGTCCAACGCCGACTCCGGCGACGAGACCGTCACCGTCGCCGACAACCCGGCCGCGTCCCTGGTGCTCGACGGTTCGGCCAACAGCGGCAACCTCACGATCAGCCAGCGTTGAGCGTGACGCTGGCCTCCTCCCGGACCACCCGCTGCGCCGGCACCACCGCTCGACCGCCGGTCGTCCCGGCACCGTCCGACGTGTCGCCGCCCGGCTGGGCCGCCTGGTCGGCGGGCTGCGCCGCGCCACCGGGGATCAGCTCCGGGCGGCGGCGGGCGGCGACGTCCTCGACCCAGCCGACGGCCAGTGTGACCAACCCGACCAGGGCGAAGACCAGCAGCACCCGGATGGCCAGGCCCACCGGGTCCTGGTGGGACCAGCCCACCACGTCGACCAGTGGAGTGAGCGCCACCACGAACGGCATGTGCCAGAGGTAGACGGTGAGCGCGCGCCGGTTGAGCACGGTGACCGCCCGCTCGGCCAGTCGGCTCCGGCTCAGCCAGGAGAGCCCGGCCGGTGCCCGACCCAGCACGATCAGGATGAATGCGGCCGACCAGAGGGCGTTGCCGAGGTGGTTGTCGTTCAGGTCGTACCCACGCGGCCCGGGATGCCCGACGATCCAGGCACCGCCGCCCACGGCGAGAGCGAGCGCCAACGGGTACAGCAGCCAACCGGAAAGTCGGCGCAGCATCCCGGCGTGGTGGGCGAAGCCGAGCAGCCACGCTCCGAAGTAGAGCCCGAACTCGCGCAGCACCGGCGGCGCCGGGTAGATCCCCACCTCGATCATCACCAGCAGGAGGTACGGGGCGAGCAGGGTCGGCAGCGGGGCACGCCGGAACAGCCAGAACGCGACCGGTGAGGCGAACACGAACCACAGGTAGTCGCGCAGGTACCAGATGACGCTCAGCGCCAGCGCGCCCCAGTGGTTGGCCGGCGGGTCGGCCACCGGGAACAGCCACAGCAGCACCCGGGGGCTCACCGGCAGCCCGGTGAACAGCATCGCTGGCACGAAGACCACAGCGACCACCCACAGCGACGGCAGCAGCCGACGCAGCCGACGCCCGACCGCCGCCGGCCCGGAGCGGGTCAGCGAGGCGGCCATCAGCGAGCCGGCCAGCGCGAACATCACCGACATGGCGGGGAAGACGAGGGTGAGGGTCGCCCATCCGGTGACGTGGTAGACGACGACTCGAACGATGGCCAGGGAACGGAGCAGATCGAGATACCGGTTGCGCATCAGCCTGCATCTGGGTCGGGGACGCGGGGCGTAACTCCCCTACCCTGCGCGGTGCCCGCGCGAAACGGTCACCACCCCGACCAAACGTGATCCTTTCCACCCAGCTGACCGAAATGACCTCTGGCTAATCGAGATCCAACTGCCGGAACACCGACGATTGCGGGGCCGGCGGCTCAGCCGGCCCCGCAACCACCGTGAGGGACGATGACTGAACCACTGGCCAGCCCGATCCTGACCCTCGGTCCGCCGGGCGGTTACCACGCCCGGGTCGATGTCACCGAGCGTGCCGAACTGCGCCGCGTCGAAGCCCGACCGGACCACCCCATCCCCATCATGGGCGTGGAACGGTTCCGGGTCCGCTTCTGGGCCGCACGTCCGGGCGAGGGGTGACCGGATCACCCGGCCGGTGAATGCTGGTGGATCAGAAACCCAGCTTGCGCAGCTGCCTCGGGTCACGCTGCCAGTCCTTCGCGACCCGCACGTGCAGGTCGAGGTAGACCCGGCTGCCCAGCAGCTCCTCGATCTGCTTGCGGGCGGTGGTGCCGACCTCCTTGAGCCGACTCGCCTTGTGCCCGAGCACGATGGCCTTCTGACTGGGCCGCTCCACGTACAGGTCAGCGTAGATCTTCATGACCTGGCCCTCGGGGATCATCTCCTCCACGACCACGGCGATGGAGTGCGGCAGCTCGTCGCGGACCCCCTCCAGCGCGGCCTCCCGGATCAGCTCGGCGACCAGCACCTGCTCGGGGTCGTCGGTGAGCATGTCGTCCGGGTAGAGCTGCGGCGACGGTGGCAGGTAACTGGTCATCACGTCGACCAGGGTGTCCACCTGGTGCCCGGACACCGCGCTCACCGGCACGATCTCGGCGAACTCCCCCATCTCGCTGACCGCGAGCAGCTGCTCCGCCAGGCGACGCTTGTCCACCAGGTCGGTCTTGGTCACCACCGCCAGCACTGTCGCCTTCAACCCGGCCAGCTCACCGGTGATGAACCGGTCACCGCGCCCGACCGGCTCGTCGGCCGGGATGCACAGGCCGATCACGTCGACCTCGGTCCAGGTGGACCGGACCAGGTCGTTGAGACGTTCACCGAGCAGCGTACGGGGGCGGTGCAGGCCCGGCGTGTCGACGAGGACCAGCTGCGACTCCGGGCGGTGCAGCACCGCCCGGATGACGTGCCGGGTGGTCTGCGGCTTGTTCGAGGTGATGGCGATCTTGGTGCCGACGATGGCGTTGGTGAGCGTCGACTTGCCAGCGTTGGGACGACCGACGAAGCAGCCGAACCCGGCCCGGTACGGTCGCGCCTGCGGATCCTGCACCGGGCTCACTCGGTCACCGTGCCGAGCACCGTGCCGTCCGGAGCGGCCACGTGGACCGGCGCGTCGGCCGCGAGGTCCCGCACCGCCGCGTGCCCGGCACCGTCCAGCGTCGACGCCTCGGTCACCACCACCGCTGCCTCCAACCGGCTCGCCCCGGCCGCCACCGCCGAAGCGACAGCCAACTGCAACGCGGTGAGCGTCAGCGACGGCAGCGCGACACTTGCCGCCGCGTACGTCCGGCCGTCCTGGTCGCGGACCGCGGCACCCTCCACGGCACCGACCCGGGCGCGGGCTCCCCGGGCCAGGACGACGAGCTTGCCGTCCTCGGCGCTCAGCGCGCCCGACGCGGTGGGGGTGGGCCGGGCGACAGGCGCGGCGGGTGTGTCAGGCATCGGCGGGTTGCCTCTCGTCGTCTCGGTAGTTGTCCGTGTCGTCCCCGGGGCCGGCGTGCTCGCCGCGCCCCGCGGTGTCCTGCGCCTGGCCCGGCTCCACCAGGCAGACCAGCACGGTGTCGATCCGGTTGCGCCGGCCGGTGGTGCCCTCGGCGACCAGGCGGAGGCCGGCGACCTCGGCCTCGGCACCCGGGATCGGCACCCGCCCCAGGGACTGGGCGAGCAGGCCGCCAACCGTCTCCACCTCGTCGGTGGGCAGGTTGGTGTCGAACATCTCGCCGAGATTCTCCACCGGCAGGCGGGCGGTCACCCGCACCGAGGAGTCCCCCAGCCGTTCGACGGGCGGGCGCTCGACATCGTACTCGTCGGTGATCTCACCGACGATTTCCTCCAGGATGTCCTCGATGGTGACCAGACCGCCGGTGCCGCCGTACTCGTCGACCACGATGACCAGGTGGTTGCGGGCCGCCTGCATCTCGGACAGCAGGTCGTCGACCGGCTTGGACTCCGGTACGAAGGTCGCCGGGCGCATCAGCTCGGCCACCGGCAACTGCTCGGCTCCCGGGTCTCCGCCGCGGGAGCGCCGGATCAGGTCCTTGAGGTAGAGCACGCCCAGCACGTCGTCGACGCTCTCGCCGATCACCGGGATGCGGGAGAAGCCAGAGCGCAGGAACAGCGCCAGCGCCTGCGCGAGCGTCTTGCCCTCCTCGATCCACACCATCTCCGTACGCGGCACCATCACCTCGCGGGCGATGGTGTCGCCGAGCGCGAAGACGGAGTGGATCATCTGGCGCTCGCCGTGCTCGACCACGCCGCGTTGCTCGGCCAGGTCGACCAGTTCCCGCAGCTCCACCTGGGAGGCGAACGGGCCCTCCCGGAAGCCGCGCCCCGGGGTGACCGCGTTGCCGATCAGGATCAGCAACGACGCGAGCGGGTTGAGCGCCCGGCCCAACCAACGGACCAGCGGCGCCACCGCACGACCCACGGCGTAGGCGTGCTGCCGGCCGAGGGTGCGCGGGGCGACGCCCACGACCACGAAGCTGACCACTGTCATCGCACCGGCGGTCACCAGCGCGGCCCACCAGCCGGCGCCCAAGCTGTCCACCGCGACGAGCGCCACCAGCGTGGTGGCGGTCAGCTCGGCGAGCAGCCGCAACAGCAGGAGCAGGTTGAGGTGCCGGACCACGTCGCCGGCGACGACCTGGAGGGTACGGGCGCCGCGCACACCGTCGCGGGCCAGCTCGGCGGCGCGGGCGGGTGAGACGGCGGCGAGGGCCGCCTCGGTCATCGCGATCAGGCCGGCCAGCACCACCAGGCCGGCCGCGAAGACGATCAGCTGGAAGTCGGGAAGGCCGGCGGTGGCGCCGGCCGCCAGTAACGGAGGAGTTGACATCACTGGGTGCGGGTCGACCGCCAGCTCGCCAGCAGCCGAGCCTGGAGCGCGAACATCTCCCGCTCCTCCTCCGGCTCGGCGTGGTCGTAACCGAGCAGGTGCAGCACCCCGTGCACGGTGAGCAGGGGCAGCTCGTCGGCCGACGGGTGCCCGGCGGTCGCCGCCTGCGAGGCCGCCACCTCGGCGCAGCGCACGATCTCCCCGAGCAGTGCGGGCGC
>NZ_JAGPXZ010000021.1:0-19779 GCF_018070305.1 Micromonospora sp. M51
AAGTACAACCTCATGACGGGCTCGGAGAGCGGTGTCAGCCGGGCCGTACTGACCGACCACGGCAAGATCACCGGTCTGCTCGAAGTGGTTCGGACCCCCAGCGCGATGCTGACCAACCCGGCGATCCTGACCGGCGCCGCCGGACTCATGGCGCAGCTCGCGATGCAACAGACCATGGAGGAGATCACCGACTATCTCGCCGTGATCGACGCGAAGGTCGACGCCGTGCTGCGCGCGCAGACCGACGCCGTGGTGGCGGACATGATCGGGGTGGAGTTCGTCATCGACGAAGCCCTGACCATCCGCGAGCAGGTGGGCCGGGTCTCCGAGGTCACCTGGTCGAAGGTGCAGGCCACGCCGGTGCCGCTGGCCCGGACCCAGGTGTACGCGTTGCGGCAGCTCGACGCCATCGCCGAGAAGCTGGAGACCCAGACCAAGGTTGGCGACCTGGCCAAGGCGGCCAAGGAGGCCGAGAGCAAGGTTCAGGAGTGGCTCGCCGTTTTGGCCCGCTGCTTCCAACTCCAGGACGCGGTCGCCGTGCTCGAACTCGACCGGGTGCTGGACACGTCCCCGGGAGAGCTGGAGGAGCATCGCGTCGCCATCCGGGCCGCCCGCCGCAACCGCCTCGACCTCATCTCGCGCAGCACCTCGCGCCTGTTGTCCCGGATGGACGCTGCCGCCGGCACCGCCAACGCGAAGGTGCTGCTGAACCCGAGCACATCCCGTGCCGTGGTGCACTCGACCAACCACGTGGCGACCACCGTCGTCGACTTTCACGGGCGGCTCGGCCTCGAACGCGACCGACGGTCGTGGGATGCCAGGCGGTGGCTGGACGCCGCCGTGGAAGTGCGTGACAAGGTCCTCGAAACGGGGACCGAGGTACGCGACAAGGTCCTCGACACCGGAACCGGGGTGGGAGAGAAGGTTCTGGAGACCGGGGCGGAGGGTGTGGGCGTCGCCAGCCGGTTCGGTGTGGCGGCCTTCGGCCGGGCCAGGTCGATGATGGGCAGGGCCTCCGGCGAGATCGCCGAGCGGGCGCAGCGCCAGTTGGGCAGCAGAGAGGAATCCTGATCGGCGGGCGTTGTCGTCCCTGGTGCGAGCATTCCGCGCACCCCCGCCGCCGCTTGACTTCTTCTGCCGACCGGCCGCGAGCACATGGACGATCTGGTCCATCAAGTCGCCAGTGCGGCGAGGCCCGTCGGACCACCTGGCGCCGCCGTGTCGGACGGCAATCGCTGCTGGGCGCACTCGCCGACGGTGAGCAACGTTTGCCGCCAGCCAGCACATCGGCTTACCATGGACGAGATGGTCCAATTACTGATGTCGCGATCATGCGGCCGCTGCTCTGGGAGGGGCGCATGGCAGTGATTTCACGCGGTTTCGGTGGCCGCCGACGCGACGACACCGATCTTCCGCCCGGCCAGTACCGCACTGACGACTTTCCGGTGCTGTCGGCGGGGCCCACGCCCCGCATCGGGCTCGACACGTGGGAGCTCGCCGTCATCACCGAGATTGGCGAGCGGAGCACGTGGTCATGGGCGGAGTTCACCGCCCTTCCTGCCGACGAGACAACCGTCGACATCCACTGCGTCACGCACTGGTCGAAGCTCGGCACTCGCTGGCGGGGCGTCTCGGTGGACACGTTGCTGGCCGATGTCGAATCCTCGGCCGAGTACGTCGTCGCCCACTCCTACGGCGGCTACACCACGAACATTCCGCTTGAGGACCTTCTCGACGGCCAGGCCTGGGTGGCGTACGAGTTCGACGGCGAGCCGCTGGCTGCGGTGCACGGCGGTCCGGCCCGCCTCCTCGTTCCGCACCTGTACTTCTGGAAGAGCGCGAAGTGGCTGCGCGCCCTGGAACTACGTCACGACGATGAGCCTGGGTTCTGGGAGACGGCCGGCTACCACAACTACGGTGACCCGTGGCGCGAGCAACGCTACCTGGCGGACTGACCTGGCGGCCGGCGACCGTCGCGGGCACCAGGGCGGAGACCGCGACGGCGCGGACGGTGGTCCTCGACGTCGACGGCTGGGTGGGTCACGTGCCGGGCCAGCACGTCGACGTCCGGTTGACGGCTCCCGACGGTTACACGGCGCAGCGCAGCTACTCGATCTCATCCGCCCCGCTGGCCGACCGGTTTGAGGTGACAGTTCAGACGGTGGCCGACGGTGAGGTCTCGCCGTACCTCGTCGATGTCGCGGAACCGGGTGACCAGCTTGAGATCCGTGGGCCGCTCGGCGGCTGGTTCGTGCGCCGACCCACCGATCCGCGCCCGGCGTTGTTGATCGGCGGCGGATCCGGCGTGGCGCCGCTGATGTCGATGGTGCGGGCGGCGACGGCTCCGACCAGGCTGCTCTACTCGACCCGGTCCCCGTCGGACGCGCTGTTCACGGCTGATCTCGCGAGTGCAGAAGCCGCAGGAGGCGGTCTTGTCGCCGTCACCCACGTCTACACCCGGGTGGCGCCCGCCGGCTGGCCGGCCCCACCTCGACGACTGGACGCGGACACCCTGGCCCGCGTCGCGTGGCCCCACGACGCCGACGCCGTCGCGTTCGTCTGCGGGCCCACCGGATTCGTCGAGACCGTGGCCGACCTTCTCGTCACCATCGGCCACAACCCGGCGACCATCCGCACCGAACGCTTCGGACCCACCAAAGGATGATCATGTCGACCACCACCGTCGGAGCAGACGACCCACACTGGGTGGACGGTAACGCCCTCGCCGGCCCGCTCGGCGAGATCATGGGGGCCGACCTCACCGTTGCCGACCTCACCTGCGCCGGCTGCCGGATGACCCGTCCGCTGGCCGCGATGCGCGTCTTCGACCGGGCGCCCGGCCTGGTGGCCCGCTGCCCCGGCTGCGGGGACGTCGTCATGCGCCTGGTACGCACTACCGCGCGGGCCCTGGTAGACCTGCGTGGATCGCTCGTGGTCAGCCTCCCGCTGCCGCGGGTCTGAGCACGAGATTCGAACAATCGCGACGAAGCGGGATTCAGGAGACAGTGTGGCGAACAACGCCGAAGACATGATCGCGTTGACCAGCGCCGAGCAGGACTCGGGCGACTCGACCCTGCCGCCCGCCGGCCCGGCTGACGCGGAGGACTTCGTCATCACCAACAACAGCGCGGACGGCATCTACGAGGCCACGGTAGGGGGCCGGACAGCGGCAGGGCTCGTCTACAGCACGGCCGGGGACCGCGTCATCCTGTCGGCGACATCCGTGTTCCCCGAGTTCCGGGGGAAGGGAGTGGCGAGCAGGCTTCTCGGCGGCGTCCTCGACGAGCTGCGCGGGCAGGGAAAGACCGCTGCCGTGACGTGTCCGTTCGCGGCAGCGTTCGTTGATGCTCATCCCGAGTACGCCGACGTGCTGGACCCGACATTCCGGTCACACCCCGGCCAGCGAGGGCACTGAGCACCCGTCGGCACGCCTGAACGCGCCCCGACCGCTGTCCCCCGAGTCCTTACGAGCGAACGCGGATGATCGTCTTGCCGGTGGCCCGTTCGGTCGGGTTGAGGGCGGCGACGGCGTCGTCGAGGTCCGCGACCTTGGCGATGTTCGTCAGCAGTCGCCCGTCCCGTACCCGCTGGACGATTTCACCCAGTTGGGCGCGATCAGACGTCACGACGAAGTCGATCGTCAGGGCGTCCGCGGGTCGCACCTCGGGCGGCCCGACGACGGACACCATGCTTCCGCCGGCGCGAATCAGGCCTGCCGACCGCTTTCCGATGTCACCGCCGATGACGTCGAAAACCAGATCGATTCCACCGACGTCTTCCAGGACGTCGTTCTCGAGGTCGACGAACTCCTGCGCGCCGAAGTCGAGCGCCCGCTGCCGGTCGGCGGCGCGCCCGGTACCGATGACGTAGGCGCCGAACTCATGGGCGAGCTGCGTCACCATCGAACCGACAGCGCCGGCCGCGCCGTGCACGAGGACGCTCTGCCCCGCCCGGAGGCGGCCGTGCTCGAAGAGTCCCTGCCAAGCGGTCAGGCCAGAGATCGGCAGGCTCGCGCCCACCGTGAAGTCGACGTCGCCGGGCAGCGGTGCGAGGTTGCGCGCCTCGACCGCCACGCACTCCGCCAGGGTGCCGTCTCGGCTCCAGTCAGTGAGGCCGAAGACCCGCTGCCCCACTGACAGCCCCGTCGTGCCGTACCCGAGTGCGCTGACCACTCCGGCCAGTTCGTGCCCGGGTACCGACGGCGTCCGGTCCCGACCGAGGCGATCGGTCCAGGTCGAGGGCCACGTCAGCTCGGTCGGCACAAATCCCGACGCGTGAACCTGGACAACGACGTCGTTGATGGCAGGTTCCGGCGCAGGCCGGTCCACCAACGTCATTCCGGCCGTTCCGGCGGCCTCGTCGGTCACCACGATCGCCTTCATCAGATACCTCCTGGATTCCGCCCTCGCCGCACTGCCACGAGAAGCACTGTTCGTTCCCAACACCGGCGGCGCCACGCCTCGGCGCCGTGCCACACCACGCCGACCGGTAGCGACCGGAGTGCGGTGGGGTGTCGGCGGGAACGCCTGTCGACCTCGATGCCGACGGGCGAGTCGGCCAGCTCGTCGGCCGTCCCGAACCTAGTCATGGCAAAAGTGGTCTGTCAAGTCCAGTATGCGACCGTCCAGTCATCGCCGCAGCCGCAGTAATTGCAGTTCAGGACCGTTATAACGAGACCTCTTCGGGCGAGGATGGACTTCTGTTTGGACTTTGGCGTCCAGGTGTGACGACGGCTGCGGGAATACGGCCGGCCCGGAGATTGTCTGTACCTGCGAGTCCAGGTGCGCTCCGCCTGGCTCCGCAGCTGAGGCCACGAAGGGAGAGCTGTGCACCAGCAGACCCAGTACCACAGGAACCCGGAGGCCGTTTCGCGGCTCAACCCGGAGCAGTACCGGGTAACCCAGCAGGACGGCACCGAGCGACCGTTCGCCAACGCCTACTGGGACAACCATGAGCCCGGCATCTACGTCGACGTCGTGTCCGGCGAGCCACTGTTCGCGTCCGTCGACAAGTACGACAGCAACTCCGGCTGGCCGAGCTTCACCAGGCCGATCGCCAGGACGAACGTCGTGGAGCGCCAAGACTCGAGCCACGGAATGATCCGGACCGAGGCCCGCTCGTTGCACGGAAACAGCCACCTCGGCCACGTCTTCAATGACGGTCCCCCCGAGGAGGGCGGACTGCGTTACTGCATCAACTCGGCGTCGCTGCGGTTCATCCACCGCGACGACCTGGAAAACGCGGGGTACGGCGAATACCGCACCCTGTTCACGAGTGACACCAACACGGGCACGACATCAGCCAAGGAGACGATGTGAACACCGAGAAGGCAATCCTCGCCGGCGGCTGCTTCTGGGGCATGGAGGAGTTGTTCCGCCGCCAGCCCGGCGTCGTGTCGACGCGCGTCGGGTACAGCGGCGGCGACGTCCCGAACGCCACCTACCGCAACCACGGCACCCACGCGGAGTCCATCGAGGTCGTCTACGACACCGACAAGACCGACTTCCGGGCGCTGCTCGAGTTCTTCTTCCAGATCCACGACCCGTCGACGAAGAACCGCCAGGGTAACGACATCGGCCTCAGTTACCGCTCGGCGATCTTCTACACCAGCGACGAGCAGAAGCGGGTCGCCGAGGACACGATCGCCGATGTCGACGCCTCGGGCCTGTGGCCCGGCAAGGTCGTCACCGAGGTCACCGCGGCAGGAGACTTCTGGGAGGCCGAGCCGGAGCACCAGAACTACCTGCAGACGTACCCCAACGGATACACCTGCCACTTCCCTCGCCCGGGATGGAAGCTGCCGAAGCGGGCGACTGCCTGACACCCCCGGCGGGGCGCCGACCCGGCGACCCCCCGCCGGTCCGCACCCATCCAGGTCTCTCACCTCGGCTCTCGCCGGAGTGCGGCACCCGAGACGTCGCGGCACAACACCGGAAACCCCATTTCCGATAGGACCAGATGGTCCATAAAAGCTGCCTCTAAAGATGTCTGGCGGTGCGGAAACACGGTCATTGGGGCGACGCATCGGGTAATGGGACGTGACACGAGATGGACTCAACGGTCCCATTCGCACGAGATTATCTGGCGCGCTGGATACACTTGACAGATGAGCGACGAGCAGGTGGCTGCGCCGACGAATAGGCGGAGGATCAGTCAACGGGGCATCGCGACCCGCGAACGGATCCTCGACGCAGCGAACCGGCTGATGCTCGTGCGCGGAGTGAACGCGACGACCCTCGACGACATCCGCGAGGCAAGCCAGACGAGCAAGTCCCAGCTCTACCACCACTTCGCCGACAAGCAGGAACTCGTGCGCGCCTTGGTCAAGTATCGAGGCGCGCTCGTGCTTCAGCGCGAGCGCGCGGGGCTCGAACGACTGAGATCGTTCTCCGGGCTGGTCCGGTGGCGCAACGCGCTGGTCCAGGCCAACTCACTCAACAACGGTAAATACGGGTGCGGCCTCGGGTCGATGGCCCTTGAGCTGTCCGATCAAGATGAGCAGGCTCGATCGTCGCTGTCGGAGACGTTCGCGGCATGGGAAAAGTTGATCAGTGATGGTCTGCACCGGATGCGGGACAGTGGTCTCCTGCGCCCGGACGCCGACCCGGAGAAATTGGCCACGGGGTTGATGGGCGCACTACAAGGCGGCTACCTGCTGGCGAACGCCGCGCACGACGTCGCCCCGATGGAAGTCGCACTGGACATGGCGCTGGACCACATCAAATCGTTCCTCGTGCAGCCGTCCGGTGAACCGACCCGTTAATTGGCCCTATTGGTGGTGATGAGGCTGCTCGCGGTGGGTGCGAGCAGCCGGAGGTCGATGAGGGCGTCATCGTGAGAGCGAGGCGCCGCAGCTTGCGCAACCACCGCCGGCAGTGTTGATTCCGCCGTCGACGACGCTGACTCCCGCCCGGCGGGCATCCAGTTGCAGCCGCCACACCAAAGGGACCCGTAGGTCCAATTAAAGCCTTGGCATCGATCAGGCCAGTCCGGGAAATGATGTCGCGTGCCACCAATTTGCCCAGCTTGGGCTGCCAGCTGTCGAGATTCACCCGCCGAAGGCGGCTCTGAGCTGACTAGCCGATTGGACTATCTAGTCCGCGAAGGCTAACCTCCGGACGTACCGACCCCGGGCTGACCTGCCTGGCCACGGCCCCGCTCAGACTGCGGCGCGGCTGCTGCCAGCTCGGTATCCCTGGACCTTCACCACTGGATGTAGAGGAAGGCGCGGCTGATGGAAACCACCCATGATCATGTCGTCGCATCGGCCCGAGTTGTCCTTCCGGCCACGGAGCGCCGACGCACGGACATGACCACCCGCGGCTTCACCCTCGTCGCCGACGAACCGCACAACGGCGCGATCGGTGACGGCCCCACCCCGACCGAGTACCTGTTGATGGCGCTCGCCTCGTGCACCGCCCAGACGCTGCGGCAGTACGTCGACTACAAGTACGACACCGCCGGCGATATCACCGTCGAGATCAACTACCACGAACCCGAGCAGGAAGGCGCGGAGCGCTACCTGCAGCGCACCATCACGCTCAGCGAGGACCCTGACCCCGACGACCTGGCGGTGATGCACGAGATCGCCGAGAGGTCCCCGGTGACCCTGCTGATCCAGTTCGCGTGGAGCGTGCGGACCGAGTTCGTCGGACCGCGCTGAGCACACTGCCGGCGACGGCTACGGCCGCGGGCGAGCCCTCTCTCGTGGATGTCGCCGGGGAGTGCTCCAGCTATCCGTGCTGGCTCGGTCAGCACATCGAAAGGTGACGGGTGACCGAGACCAGCACCAGCCGAACCTCCGGAAGCGGCACCTGAGGTCATCGCTGCGGGCGTTCCTGCGAATCTGACCAGCCAGGCCCACGCCGGGCGGATCGACAGTGACATCGACTCCGCCGACAGCAGCGGCGTGTCCGGCACCCCGACGTTCTTCATCAACGGCCGCCGCCACTACGGCGCCTACGACATGACGGCCTTGACCGAGGCCGCTCCGCAAACCCCAGAAGCAGAGGTACGACCCGGAGCAGGCGGTTCGTACCGCTATGGACATCCCCTGCACTGGTGTTGTCGTTGGGACGTGGAGGAGGTCACCGCGTGGATACCGGTTTTCAAAACGTACGGCTGAACGCCACAAACGAACACCTCATGGCGCTGGCGAATGCCGGGGCCGCAGCGTTCGGCCATACCGCCACCCTGCGGGTGGACCGGGCCCTGGCCCAGCTTCTGCGGTTACGCGTCGCGCAGCTCAACAATTGCAGCTACTGCCTGCTGGTGCACCACGCCGCCGCCCGTACCGCCGACATCCCGTCCGCCAAGGTCGAAACCCTCACCGCGTGGTGGGAGACGCACCTGTTCACCGAAGAGGAGCAGGCCGCGCTGGCCTACGCCGAGGCGTTGACCCGGGCCGCCGACGCCACCGTCAACACCCGGCTCCAGGAGGCGCACGACAGGATGGCTGCGCACTTCACCGAGGACGAGATCCTGGAGATCGTGGGCGTTGTCATCAACATGAACGTCTGGACGCGACTCAAGCTCGCCGAGGGTGCCGTGCCCACCACGGCGACTCCCGGGTGAGGCGACGTCATCTGCGGCCAGCCGCCCACGGTGTCGAGCCGGGACGGGCTTGTCCCATCCCCGTGCTCTAATCCCGTCATGCATGTCGTCGTCTGCGGCGCGCTCGTCACCAACGGCGCGGTCCTGCTGGTCCACCGCAGCCCGGCCCGCCGGGCGTACCCGGATCTGTGGGACCTGCCCGGAGGGCACGTCGACGCCGGCGAGTCGGAGCTCCAGGCCCTCGCGCGTGAGATGCACGAGGAGCTCGGGGTGCACATCGTGGCGCGGTCCTCGTCACGGTTGGGCGACCTGCGTGCCGGCAGCGGCGAGGACGCCGTCAACGTGGGCGTCTGGCACATCGCTGACTGGGTCGGCTCCCCCACCAACCGGGCACCCGAGGAGCATGACGACATCGCCTGGGCCACGCTCAGCCAGATGGCCGAGCTTCCGCTCGTGTTCGACGCCCTGCCGGCATTGCTTCGATCGCTGCCGGAGTTCGGCCTGCTGCCCCGCCACGACGAAGACGGTTAGCGTCCGGCGGGCTCCGATTCACCACCACGCCCCCGGGCACCACAACCGGCGCACTCACGATAGACATTGCCGAACTTCGATTAATTCCGCTCTGTGTCTGGTGGGTTTCCGTAGGACTGCTCTACCGTCGACACATGGTCTCGCGTCGATCTGTTCTGCGGGCGGTGCCGCTTGCCGCCGCCGCCCTCACCGCCGCCCCAGGTCACTCCCGTTGGCTCGGCTCGTCGTCGACCTCGACGGATGCGGCCCGCGTACCACCGGACCCGGCCACGATGCAGGCCGCCGCCACCGCGGTTCGTGGCTTCACGGCCGACCTCTACCGCACACTGGCCTCGACTGAGGCAGGCGGAAATGTGGTGTGCGCACCGTACTCGGTCGGGCTCGCGCTCGCGATGACCCGGGCGGGCGCCCGCTCGACGACAGCCGACGAGATGGACGCCGTGCTCCACGCGCCGCACCCGCGTCCCAGCGCGCTCGACAGCGGGCTCAACACCGTCGATCAGACGCTCGCCGAGCGCTACCAGAACGGGGACGGAACCAAGCAGCCTCGGCTGACCACTGCCAACGCGTTGTGGACACGACGCGACCTGTGCCTGCGGCCCGGGTTCCGGGACACTCTGGCCGGCTACTACGGCGCCGCGCCGCATCCGGTCGACTTCGGCGGCAACCCGGAGGGGGCCCGCCAGGAGATCAACACCTGGGTGTCCGATCGGACCAACGCGAAGATTCCGGAGCTGTTGCAGCCAGACGGCGTCAGCCCCGACACCCGCCTGATCCTCACCAACGCGATCTACCTCATGGCGGCGTGGAAGTACCCGTTCACCCCCACCGCCACGGCGCTGGGGCCGTTCACACGGGATGACGGCAGCGTCGTCGACGTCTCGATCATGCGCGGGCCGTTCGACCGGATGGGCTACCTCGAGGGCGACGGTTGGCGCGCGGTCGACGTGCCGTACGCGGGCGACGGGCTTGCCATGGCCATCGTCATGCCGACCAGGGGCGACCTCGCCGCGGTCGAGGCGAACCTCGACGCCACCTGGCTGGGCGCGTTGCTGACCGGGTTCCAGGTCACCGACGTCCAACTACGCCTGCCCCGATGGAGGTTCCGTCTGCCGGCCGAGCTGGGAGCCGCGCTGGGCAGCCTCGGCATGCCCACGGCATTCACCGCACAGGCCGACTTCACCGGCATGAGCGCTGACCCGTCCCTGTGCATCGACGACGTGGTGCACGAGACGTTCATCGCGGTGGACGAGAAGGGCACCGAAGCCGCGGCCGCGACGGCCGTCGTCGTCCGGCCGCCGTCGATTCCGCAAGGGCCGCAGTTCTTTGTGGACCGACCATTCCTGTACGTCATCCACGACCGCCTCACCGGCGTACCGCTGTTCCTCGGCCGGGTCCACGACCCCTTGGTCACCGGCCCAGCCTGAGCGAAAGGCGGAATTGGCGTCTCCCTGCCCAAAGGCGGCCTTCCACAACGTGAGCGCAGGGCGAATCGGCTGGCGCAGGCAGAGCAGAATGGACGGCATGGGAGAAGCACAAGATCGAGCAGTCGCTATCGTCCAACGTGCCGCCGGAAACACAGTGGCACCTGCGGTTGCAGCTCTCCTGACGGTGGCAGCGGCGGTGCTCAACAGACCAGAACTCGGCGTCGCAGCCGTTCCCGCCAGCGCACTTGCGGGCTCCGTCGTGGAGGAGTCGGTGTCGTTGGTTTACCGCCTCTGGGCTGCGGAAGGTGCACAGCGCTTTAGCGAGGCCGTTGAGTCGGAGAGCGGATCAACTGTCGATGACCTCGCTGCGGGAGAGCAATCCGATCGTAAGACCCGGCAGTTGCTGGGCGAGGCCGTCGGGGCCTCAACCACCACAGCCGACGAGTGGAAGATCAGGGTGCTCGCTCGGGCCTTTGTCGTGGGCGCAAAAGACAAGTCCAGAGCTGACGAGATGCGCATGCTGATTGCACTCTTGGAGGATTTTGAAGGGGTCGACGCGCGATGCTTGTCAGTGATAAACAAGGCACCTGAGCAGTTCCGCGTAGAAGATATCGCCAAGCGAGACAGAGGCATCGCCCATGTTGCGCCGATCCTCGTCCAGAAGTTGGCAAAGTTGACCTTCATCGAAGCGGTCCCACGTAGTCAACAACACCTGTCCGGCGAGGAAAGAGATGAGTTGCGGGACGCGCAACAGACGATGGGCAAGCCTGAACCACGGTTGCCGACGAACTACCGGCTTACGGACTTGGGACAGACGGTCGCTCATCTCCTTGGCCGTATAGGTGCGCTCCCTCGTCAGCACCCTGCCGAGAGCGCTGACTGAGGAAGCACGACAGCAGTTGCCTGAACTCCTGCGGGTGTTCGATCGCCGGCACGTGCCCGCATCGGCCGAACACGTGCAGACGGACGTCGGTCAGGTGTTCGAGCAGGGGCTGGGTTGCCGTTTCGAGCGGAGTGATGCGGTCCTCGGCGCCGTGCACGAGCAGCACGGGCGCGCTGATCGCTGCCAGCGTTCGCGCCGAGAGGGTGAGGTCGTCGACCCATCGTGCCCGGGGTGGAGGGAACAACGACGCGAAGGCCGCCTCCCCCGCTCGCATCGCGGCCGCCCGGGCGTCGACGGCCGATTCGGTCACGAGCGCCTGGTCGAGCACGAGGCGACTCAGCATGTCTCGTGCCCCGAGCGGGCCGGCGGGGGCGGCCCAGATCGCGTCGAGCCCGGCGGACAGGGGCGCGCCGGGGGCGCCCATCGTCGCGACCGCCACGACCCGGGTGACCTGTCGGGGGCGTGCGGCCGCCAACGCCAGCGCCACGGCACCGCCCATGGAGTGACCCACCACGGCGTAGTGCTCGATACCGAGAGCGTCCATCAGGCCCGCGGCCTGCTCCGTCCACAGCCGAAGCCCGCCCGTGGAGCCCGCCGGGACGGGCGTACGGCCGAACCCCGCCTGGTCAGGAGCCACGACGTGCCAGGACGTGCCGAGCGCCTGCGCCGTCGCTGCCCAGGCGCCGGACCCGGTCGTGCCGGGTCCGGAGCCGTGCAGCATCAGCACCGCGGGTCCGGTGCCGCTTTCCAGGACGTGGACCGGGGAGCCGTCGACCGTGACGGTCCGAAGTGCCGTCACCGGCACAGGCCAGCTGTGCTCATGCGGATGCGGGGTTGACGGACTTCGAGAAGACCTCCATCATCGCCCGGCCGAACTGCGGCATGTCGGGCCAGCCTCGGCAGGAGACGAGGTTGCCGTCCACGACGTCGGGAGCGTCGATGACGGTCGCGCCGGCGTTCTCCATGTCACCGGTGATGGGCGGAAAACAGGCCGTCTTGCGGCCCTTGAGCAGCCCGTACACCGCTGGCACCTGAGCGCCGTGGCACACCAGCGCGATGGGGAGGTTGCGGGCGAAGAAGTGCTCGGTGATGCGCCTGACGTCGGCGTCGACCCGGATCCATTCGGGGGCGCGGCCGCCGGGGATGATGAGGGCGT
This sequence comes from Micromonospora sp. M51, assembly GCF_018070305.1. Taxonomy (NCBI): domain Bacteria; kingdom Bacillati; phylum Actinomycetota; class Actinomycetes; order Micromonosporales; family Micromonosporaceae; genus Micromonospora; species Micromonospora sp. M51. Next base: position 12,551 of record NZ_JAGPXZ010000021.1, read on the forward strand.
CGTAGCGCTCGACGTCGACGTCGGCCCAGGGCACGTCGACCGGCAGCTTCCGACCGTTCTTCTCCACGTAGGCGTCGGAGTTGGGGTCGAACTCGTGGATGACCAGTTGCACGTCACGCATCGTCCGTGACGAGACGTCCACGTCCCAGCCGCCCTCCTGCACGCGGTAGTAGGGATACATGGTGTCGAGTTCCTCGGCGGCGTCGCCGGTCAGCAGCAGCGCTCTGGGCACCTGCTTCTCCTCGCGTCTGGGGGCGGGTGAGGTGGTGGATCCGATCGAATCCAATCCGATCCGATTGCGCTAGCATTCCCCGGCCCGGCCCGCCCGTCAAGCGTCTGCCGCCATCCCGTCCGCGTCCCTGACGCCGTCGAACAGTCGCCGGAAACGCTCGCCGGAGCGCAGGATGTGCCGACGCATCGCGTACGCGGCGGCGTCCGGGTCACGCGCGGCGATCGCGGTTACCACGTCCTCGTGCTCGGCCATCGCCAGGTGCGTGACCTGGGTGTCGTGGTGGAGCCGGAAGAGGTGCACGTGGCTGTGCAGGCGAGCGAGCGCTTCACGGATGACCTGGTTCTCCGCGCTCAGGGCGACGAGATCGTGGAAGGCGGCGTCGCGTAGCCCGAAGGCGCCGTACGCCGTGGGTCCGTTGCCCCCTTCCAGCTCCGCCATCTCCTCCAGCATTCGTCGCAGACCGGCCACCTGCTCCGAGGTCGCGCGTTCGGCGGATCTGCGCGCCGCCGCCGGTTCGAGGAGCAGGCGGACCTCGAGCATGTCCTCGAATCGCTGGCGGGTGATGTGCGGAGGGATGCGGTAGCCGGCATGGGGCACCCGCACGACCAGGCCCTCGGCCTCCATGCGGTTCAGCGCGTCCCGGATCGGCGTCTGCGACACCCCCAGCTCTCGCGCCAGGACGTCGATCGTGACGCGGGAGCCGGCCTCGATCCGTAGCGACATCAGCTGTCCGAGCAGCGTGTCGTACACCTCGTCGGCAAGCCGGCCGCCGGATCTTCCCGGCGGCGTTCCGCCCGCGACGGCCCTACGGCCCCGCGCGATCATCGCTTCGTCGTCCATCGTGACGTGAGGTCCTTTCTTGCGCCTTCGGGAACCTGTTGACATCAGTCACAACGCTGCGACATGCTGACGCCCCACACCGGATCGTATAGGAAAAGCGCTGGATGATCTTCATTCTGCGCCATCGCGGAACCGCCCGCCATCGCACCTGTGACGCCAGCCCGCGGGTCGGCACCCCGCGACAGCCCGGCGGCGACACGCCTGAGCAACCCCGCAACTGCACGGCGAAGCACATAGCGAGGCCTTAGAAGTCCCCACCCCAGAAAGCAGGCCCGAAGATGCGATATCAGAAGCGAACAGGACGATTGTCCGTTCCCGCCCGGAAGGTGCAGCTGGCGACGGCAGCCATGCTGCTGATGGCCACGACCGTGGCGGCGTGCGGCGGCGACAGCAAGGACGACGGCGCGAAGGCGAGCGCCCCGAAGGCGCCGGCGGCCATCCCGGAGCTCACCAAGGACCCGCTGACCCTCAGCTTCATCTGGTTCGACTGGCCCCCCGCCCAGGCACTGGAAGCCTTCGCGAACGCGGAGTACAAGAAAGAGCGGCCGAACGCCACCATCAAGGTCAACACCGTGCCGAACGCCAACTGGCACGACGCGATGTTCACCCAGTTCGCCGCGCGCAAGACCGACTTCGACATCGCGATCCTGGACTCGCAACACATCGGCGAGGCCGTGACGAACGGCAACATCCTCGACCTCACCGACTTCGTCAAAGAGAACATCGACGTCAACGCCTACAACCCCTACCTCCTGGCGGCGTACGGTCAGTTCCCCCAGGCGGAGACCGGCAAACGCGACGAGAACGCCAGCCTGTACGGGCTGCCGCTGCTCGGCGACACCTGGACGATGATCTACCGCAAGGACCTGATCGGCGACAAGCCACCGCAGACCTGGGACGAGATGATCTCAGCCGCCGAGAAGTGCCAGGCGGACAACCCCGGTGTCAGCGGGCTGGCCTTCCACCAGGCCAACGGCTCCGACGCCGCGGCCGTCACCTACAACACCGTCAACGGCGTCTACGGCGGCAACCTCTGGGACCCCAAGACGCGCAAGATCGACGGTGTCCTCAACGACGCCGCCGGCCAGGAGGCGATGGACGTCCTGGTCAACAAGATGAAGCCGCTGACCGCGAAGGGCTCCGGCAACTGGTTCATCGACGAGGTGAACGCGGCTGTCGCTCAGGGCAAGGCCTGCATCGCGTTCAACTGGATCGCCGCGAGCGGCGGCCTGCTCGACCCGAAGCAGTCGACGCTCGGCACCAGCCGGGAGCAGATTCTCGACAAGCTGGGCTTCGCCACCCTGCCGAGCCAGAAGACGAACCTGGTCCCGCTCGGCGGTATGGGGATGCACATCTCGGCCTACTCCTCGAAGGCGAACCAGGCGGAAGCCCTCAACTTCATGAAGTGGTTCGAGCAGGCTGACGTCCAGAAGAAGTGGGCCGCGGCCGGTGGCGTGCCAGCGCGTACGGACGCCCTGGCGTCGCCGGAGTTCCTCAACGCCGGGCCGTTCAACAAGGTGTACGCCGACTCGGTGCCGCGGATGCGGGACATGTGGAACGTGCCCGAGTACGCGCGCCTCGTCGACATCGAGAACACCAACGTGAACGCGGCGCTCAACGGCGCGAAGAAGCCGAAGGACGCGCTCGACGACATCGCCAAGGAGCAGCAGAACGTGCTCGACTCCAGCAACCGCAAGGGCGGCGGCGGACTGTGAAAGACCCCGCACCGCTGACCACCGACCACCCCGGGCAGGTGGTGTCTGTGACGCCACCTGCACCGGGGCGGTCCCGGCGGCTGAGCGACCGCTGGCTCGCCGTCACGTTCATCTCCCCCGCGATGCTGCTGTTGCTCGGCATGTCGGTGTTCCCGCTGCTGTGGGCGTTGTACCTGTCCTTCACCGACTACTCGGCCACCCGCGGCGGGCCCGCCAACTTCATCGGGTTCGGCAACTACACCGCCATCCTGACGTCGGCGCAGGTCCACACGAGGGCCCTGACCACGCTGATCTACGTGGTCGGCGCGGTCGGCCTGCAGACGGTGCTCGGCTTCGGCATCGCCTACCTGATCTCCCGGCGCACGCGCGGGCGGGGAGCGCTGACCACCCTGTTCCTGGTTCCGATGATGCTGTCGCCGGTCGTGGTCGGGCTGTTCTGGCGGTTCATGCTCGACGCGCAGTTCGGCGTGGTCAACAGCATGCTCGGCTCGGTCGGCCTGGGGCAGGTGGAGTGGCTCACCCGGCAGCGGACGGCACTGGTCTCCCTGATCGTCGTCGACACCTGGCAGTGGACGCCGTTCATCATGCTCATCGCGCTCGCGGGCCTCACCGCGGTGCCCAAGTACCTCTACGAGGCCGCCTCGATCGACCGGGCCTCCGAGTGGTTCCGGTTTCGCACGATCACTCTTCCGCTGGTGTGGCCGCTGCTCCTCATCGCCGTGATGTTCCGGGCGATCGAGGCGTTCCGGCTGTTCGACCTCGTCTACATCCTGACCAGCGGAGGTCCGGGTGTCTCCACCGAGACGTTGTCGTTCCACATCTACAAAGTCGCGTTCCTGGGCTTCAACTCCGGAACCGCCTCGGCGTACGGGATCCTCATGGTCCTCGTCGTCATCGTCCTCACGCAGTTCTACCTGCGCTACCTGAACAAGCTCAAGGAGGACTGATGGCCGTCTCCGTTGACGAGGCCGTGTCCACCGGTCCAGCCCCGGACCACGGGCCCCCCGCGCGCCGCCTCGGCGGTCGGGGCCGCTCCGTGGTGGAGATCGCGCTGCTGACCGTCCTGGCCGTGGTGATGCTCTTTCCGGTGCTGTGGATGCTCGAGACGTCGATCAAGGAGAACCGGGACGTCTACGCCATCCCGGCCAAGTTCTTCGACTTCGCCGTCACTCTGCAGCATTACAAGGATGTGTTCGTCGCTCAGGGCGACGGCCGCACGCCGGTGTCCGTCAACTTCCTCAACTCGGTGGTGGTCGCCGGAGCTTCCACGGTGCTGGCCACCGTGCTGGGGGTCCCGGCGGCCTGGGCCTACTCACGCTTCGCGGTGAAGGCCAAGAAGGACCAACTGTTCTTCATCTTGTCCACCCGCTTCATGCCGCCCGTGGTGGTCGTGATCCCGATCTTCCTGATGTACCGGCAGATCGGCCTCTACGACAACAAGCTCGGCCTGATCCTCATCTACACCGCGTTCAACGTCCCGTTCACGATCTGGATGATGAAGGGGTTCGTCGACGAGGTGCCCGCCGAGTACGAGGACGCCGCCATGCTCGACGGGTACACGCGCCTGCAGGCGTTCTGGCGGTACACCCTGCCGCTGCTCGTGCCCGGCATCGCCGCGACGGCGGTCTTCGCCCTCATCTTCTCGTGGAACGAGTTCGTGTTCGCCACCTTCCTCACCTCCAGCGACAGCGTGCGGACGGCTCCCCCGGCCATCGCCGGCCTGATCGGCGGTACCACCACGGACTGGGGTCTCGTGGCCGCCGCCTCCGTGGTGTTCGCCCTACCGGTGCTCGTCTTCGCGTACCTGGTGCGCAAGCACCTCATCGCCGGTGTGACGCTCGGGGCGGTGCGACGCTGATGGCGGGCATCGAGGTGACCGCGCTGCACAAGCGCTACCCCGACGGAACGGTAGCGGTCGAGCACGTCGACCTGTCCATCGGCCACGGCGAGCTGTTCGTGATGCTCGGCCCTTCGGGTTGCGGCAAGACGACCACGCTGCGCGCCATCGCCGGCCTGGAGAGGCAGACGGCGGGCGACATCCGCATCGGCGACACGCTGGTCAACGACCTGCGGCCGGCCGAGCGCGACATCGCCATGGTGTTCCAGTTCTACGCTCTCTACCCGCATCTGCGAACCCGCGACAACCTGGCGTTCCCACTGCGGGCCGAGGGCCTGCCCAAGCAGGAGGTGAACGCGCGGGTCGAGGAGGCCGCCCGGCTGATGCGGCTCGGTCCGCTCCTGAACCGACGACCGCGCCAGCTGTCCGGCGGGGAGCAGCAGCGTGTGGCGCTGGCTCGCGCCCTGGTACGCCGACCGCGCGCGTTCCTGATGGACGAACCGCTCACCAACCTGGACGCGGAGCTGCGGGCGGACATGCGCACGGAGATCAAGCACCTGCAGGGAGAGCTGGGGGCGACGATGGTCTACGTCACCCACGACCAGGTCGAGGCGATGTCGCTCGGTCACCGGATCGCCATCCTCAACAAGGGCCGCGTCGAGCAGATCGGCACCCCGCTGGAGGTCTACGACCGTCCGGCGAGTCTCTTCTGCGCCGCGTTCATCGGCTCCCCGCCGATGAACCTGATCGAGGTGGAGATCGCCGACGGGCGGCTGCACGCTCAGGGCGGGTTGGTCCTGACGCCACCGTCGGGCCTGCCACGCGATCGTCGCCTGGTCGCCGGCGTCCGGCCGGAGGCGCTGGAGGTCACCGCACCGGGGGCGGAAGGCTCGATCCCGGCCCGGGTGGTCTCGGTGGAGTGGCTGGGCGACGAAATCATCTACGTGGTCGACCACGGCGGCCAACGTGACGTCCGGGTCCGGATGCCACCAACTGTTCGTTTCGCCGCTGACGCGAAGGTCGGGCTGCGGCACACCGGCGGAACCCCGGCGGTCTACGACGTGAGCACGGAAGAGCTGGTGGCCTGATGGGAACCGTTGCAGCACAAGGGCTGCGCAAGTCCTTCGGCAAGGTCCAGGCGCTGGACGGGGTGACGCTGGACGTGCCGGACGGCTCGTTCTTCGTCGTACTCGGGCCCTCCGGGGCAGGCAAGACGACGACCCTGCGAGCGATCGCCGGCCTGGAGAAGCTCGACGCGGGCACGGTACATCTGGACGGCAGGGACGCGACCGGCGACGCCCCGGCCGCACGCGACCTGGCCATGGTCTTCCAGAGCTACGCCCTCTACCCGCGACACACGGTGTACGAGAACATCGCCTCGCCGTTGCGGGCACGCCGCTGCTCGTCGAGCGAGATCGCCGCCGCCGTGCAGAAGATGTCGAGCCTGCTGCACATCGAACGCCTCCTGCAGCGTCGTCCCGCCCAACTGTCCGGCGGTGAGATGCAGCGTGTCGCACTGGCCCGGGCACTGGTCCGTAGCCCGCGCGCGTTCCTGATGGACGAGCCGCTGACGAACCTCGACCTCAAGCTCCGGGTCGAGATGCGCACCGAGCTCACCCGCATCCACCGCAGCCTCGGCGCCACCTTCGTCTACGTGACCAACGACCAGGTCGAGGCGCTGTCCATGGCCGACCAGGTCGCGGTCCTCAAGGAGGGCAAGGTGCAACAGGTCGGACCGCCGACCGAGGTGTACGAGCGTCCCGCCAACCAGTGGGTCGCCGGATTCGTCGGGAGCCCGCCGATCAGCCTGCTCACCTGCCGCGCCGAGGGAGATCGTCTGGTCGGCGCGGACGGCTGGACGCTGCCGCGACCCCGCTGGGCCACGGCTGAGGACGGTCAGGCGCTGCTGTTGGGCCTGCGCGCGGAGGACCTCTCCGTCGAGCAGCGTGGGGACGCGTCGTTGTCGGGCGAGCTCTACGGGCTTGAGCCGCTCGGTGACCGAACGGTGGTCGACGTCCGGGTGGGGACGGAGATCGTCAAGGTCAAGGCACGACCCACCGTCAGCGGTACGCCGGGCGAGCGACTGTCGGTCACCGTCGACCTGGACCGTGCGCACCTGTTCGACGCGGGCTCCGGGCTGTCGTTGTCCGAGGCGGGGCGGTAACCGCGGCCGGCGGCGACGGCACCACGCGCCAACGAGTGGCAGCCGGGCGCCGGCGGACCGTCAGCAGTGCGTACGGCCTGACGACGCCCGGCCGGGCGCGGCCCGAGAAGACGACCGGTGGCGTCGGTCCGTGCGCACAGCCGCGGTCGCTGAGCCACGACGGACATCACCAGGAAGATCACAGGAGGCGACGGAATGAGTGATCCGATGAACGTCCTGGCCCCGGAGCACCGGCGGCTCCGGATCGGCGACGCCTGGCGCGACGCCGCAAGCGGAGCCACGTTCGCCGTCGAGGACCCCGCAACCGGCAAGACCATCGCCGAGGTGGCGGACGCCGACGTCGGTGACGGACTCGCCGCGCTGGATGCGGCGAGCGCGGCGATGGCGGAGTGGGCGGCGACCCCACCGCGGAAACGGTCAGAGTTGTTGACAGCGACGTAC
>NZ_JAGPXZ010000210.1:0-8373 GCF_018070305.1 Micromonospora sp. M51
ATGCCGGTGATCCGACCGGTCGGACCGGCCGGATCACCGGCATCGGCGGCAAGTGCGTCGACGTGGCCTCGGCGAGCACCGCCAACGGCACCGCCATCCAGCTCTGGAGCTGCAACGGCACCACCGCGCAGACCTGGACCGTGGCCAGCGACAGCACGCTGCGCGCCCTCGGCAAGTGCGCCGACATCACCAGCGGCTCCACCGCCAACGGCGCGAAGGTCCAACTCTGGGACTGCAACGGCAGCGGCGCGCAGGTCTGGCAGGCGCAGTCCAACGGGACGCTGCGCAACCCGCAGTCGAACAAGTGCCTCGACGCCACCGACAACAGCTCCGCCGACGGCACCCGGCTGCAGATCTGGGACTGCTTCGCCGGCGCCAACCAGCGCTGGACGCTCCCGGCCTGACGCCGCACGCAGCCGGCCCACCGGATCCCCGGTCGACGCTACGGCGTCAACCGGGGATCCCCGTGTGTTCCCGGACCAGGGCGAGCATCTCCTGCACCGAGCCGGCCGGGTCGGTGACCGGGAACTGCACCGCCCGCACCACCGCCGTCGGGTCGACCAGCAACGTCAGTCGCTTGAACCGGTTCACCCCGCCCGCCCGGAACACCGGCAGCAGCAGCCCCGCCGCCAGCCGACCATCCTCATCGGACAGCAGGGGAAACGGCAGCTCGGCGTACGCGGCGAAGGCGGCGAGCTGGTCGGGCCGCTGGGTGCTGACGCCGTACACCCGGACACCGGCGGCCTGGAAGTCCGGGTGACGCCTGGCGTAGGTGGTCGACTCCAGCGTGCACCCCCGGGCACCGGGAATCTCCGCCCAACCGAGCGGGTAGCCGTGCGTCCCCGGCGCGTACGCCCCCGGGAACAGGTAGAGGACGCTCCACGCGTCCGTCGCGGCCAGCGCGACCGGCTGCCCGTCGGCGGCGGGCAGGACGATCTCGGGCAGCCGCCGGCCGACCAGATCATGTGCCCGGCGCGCCTCGGCCGAGCCGGCGTCGGCGGTAGCGGTCAGATCACCGTCACCCATGAGATACCTCGTCCCCCAGTCCTGCATGGCGATCAGCACCGGCAACAGGCCCTCGCCCCGCGCGGTGAGCAGATAGTCGTAGCGGGGCGGGTGGTCCGAATACGGTCTGCGTTCCAGCACACCGTGCTCGACCAGCGCGGCGAGGCGTTCGGTCAGCGCCCGCCGGCTGACGCCCAACTCCCGTTGGAGCCCGTCGAAGCGGGTCGTGCCACCGGCGACGTCGCGAACGATGAGGAAGGTCCACCAGTCCCCCAGCACGCCCAGCGCCTGCGCGATGCCGCAGTCCGCATCGGCAAGATCCTCCCGCCGCACCGTCCACCTCCATTGGTTCCGCCTCGACTATAGTCCGTTCCGGATTGGAACGGACTGCTCGGCGACGGCCGGGTGCCGGCACGCCCCCGCGCGTCGGTTTCCCTCATCGAACGCCACCGCGACCCCTAGCCTGGAAGCGGGGAGCCGCCCGGACTCCCCGACCGGGAGGACCGACATGGCAGCGAACCAGGCGAGCCAGGCCGCGACACGCCGCCGCCGCCAACTCTGGGCCGGCGTCCTCGCCCTCGTCGGCCTGGTCCTGCTGATCATCGGCCTCACCGTCGCCGACGGCGTCGCCGCCTGGGTCGAGGTGGTGGTCGCGATCCTGCTGCTGGTGACCAGCTACATCGTGCAGCACCTGGCCCGCCGCGAGACCGTCTACCAGCCCGACGAGCGCCGCTGACCCCACCGACGGCCGGGCGTACCCCCGATCGTCAGAGGGTTGTGCCAGGCTGTCCGGCGTGGCACACCGACCCCCGATCCTGCTGATCGACGCAGCCAGCCTCTACTTCCGGGCCTACTTCGGCATTCCGGAGTCCGCCGCCAAGGCCGAGGACGGCACCCCGGTCAACGCGGTACGCGGCTTCCTCGACATGCTCGCCACCCTGATCCGGGTGCGCGGCGCCGACCGGATGGTCTGCGCCCTGGACCACGACTGGCGCCCGGCGTGGCGCGTCGACCTGCTGCCGTCGTACAAGGCGCACCGGGTCGCCCCGCAGGGCGGCGAGATCGTTCCGGACACCCTCTCCCCGCAGGTCCCGATGATCCTGGAGGTCCTCGCCGCGGTGGGCATCACCGCGGTCGGCGCCACCGGCTACGAGGCCGACGACGTGCTCGGCACCCTCTCGGTGACCCAACCCGGCCCGGTCGAGGTGGTCTCCGGAGAGCGGGAGCTGTGGCCGCGCGTCGCCGACCCCCGAGAGGTCCGGCTGCTCTACGTCGGGCGCGGCGTGGCCAAACTCGACGACTGCGACGACGCCGCGGTGCGGGCCCGCTACGGCGTACCGGCCGACCGGTACGCCGACTTCGCCGCGCTGCGCGGCGACCCGAGCGACGGGCTGCCCGGAGTGGCCGGCGTCGGCGAGAAGACCGCCGCCCGACTGATCGAGCGCTACGGCAGCATCGCCGGCATCCTGGCCGCGCTCGACGACTCCGACTCGTCCTTCGCGCCCGGCCTGCGCGCCAAGCTGGTCGCGGCACGCGACTACCTGGGCGTCGCGCCGACAGTGGTCCGGGTCGCCCTGGACGTGCCACTGCCGCAGCTGCCCACCGCACTGCCGACCGCGCCGGCCGACCCGGACCGGCTGCTCGAGCTCGCCCAACGATGGAACCTGGCCGGCTCGGCCCGCCGCCTGGTCGACGCCCTCGCCGCCCCCCGCGGCGGCGAGAAGCCGTCGACATCCCCGCAGGCGGGCTAGCCGCCCGACACAACCCGGTCGGGGGACGGGCGGGCGAACGCGCGCCAGTGCCCTCGCCCGCTCGTTACCGTCCGTTGAGGCGGACCCACAGGTCCATCGAGTCGAGCGGTTCCGCAGGAGAATCCCGTGCACCTCCCCGCGCCGGAACCCGGGTCACCGCGGGCCAGCGGTCCACCGGTGCGCGACCCGGAGGGCCCGCGCCGGGTCACCCTCCTCGAACTCTTCTTCGACCTGGTGTACGTGGTCGCGCTCGCGCTCATCTCGCGGGGACTGGTCGACCAGCTCGACTGGCACCGCGCCGCCGAGGCGCTGATCATGTTGGCCGCCGTGTGGTGGACCTGGGCGATCACCACGCTCGTCACCGACATGTACAACCCCGAACGCACCGAGATCAAGCTACTGATCAGCGCCGTGATGTTCGGCGCGCTGCTGATGACCACGGCGATCCCGGAGGCGTTCAACAATCGAGGGATCGTCTTCGCCGGCACGTACGTGGCGATCCACCTGGGGCGTGGACTGTTCCTGATGCCAGCGGTACGCCGCGAACCACAGACCCAACGGCGGGCGGCCCGCATCTTCCTGTGGTTCGTGGTGTCGGCGATCCCGTGGCTCATCGGCGCATTCGTCAGCGAGGACGCCCGGATCGCCTGCTGGGCCACCGCGCTCGCCATCGACTACCTCGGCTTCCGGCTCGCGTACCCGGTGCCGGGGCTGGGAGTGGTCCCGGAGCAGCAACGCAACGTCACCGCGGAACATCTCTCCGAGCGCTACCAGCAGTTCTTCATCATCGCGCTCGGCGACGCCATCCTGACCATCGGCACCATGTCCAGCATGGAGCACACCGAGGCCGAGAACATCGGCGCGTTCGCTGTGGCGTTCCTGACCACGCTGCTGCTCTGGCGGATCTACGTGCACAAGTCCGGCGAACTGCTGCCGACCGCCATCCAGACGGCCCGCTCCCCCAGCAAGTTCCTGTTCAGCGCGCCGTACACCCATCTGTTGATGATCGCCGGGGTGGTCACCACGGCATCCGGCTTCCACCTGGTGCTGCACGACCCGACCGGGCGGACGCCGCCGGCCTGGCTCGCGGTGATCCTCGGCGGCCCGGCGCTCTTCCTGGCCGGCCGGGCCTGTTTCGAGTACGAGGTGTTCAGCCGGGTGTCCTGGTCCCGGCCCGGTGGGGTGCTGGCGCTGCTGACCATCGCGCCCGCCCTGCTGTACCTGCCGCCGGCCTGCGCGTCCCTCGGCGGGCTGCTGGTGCTGGCCGGCGTGGCCTACGCGGACTTCCGGCGCAGTCACGGCAAGCCACCGGAGGCCCCGTCACCGCCGCACTGAAGCCGGCCGGGCCGCGGGCATCGCCGGCAACGGCTCAGACCAGCGCCCCGGCGTACCCCCGGACCTGCAACCGTTGCCGGGCGGTGCCCGCCAGGCGCACCTGCAGGCCCAGCGGCGCGGCGGCGCGGCGGACGTCGTCCAGGTGCAGCGACCCGTGCCGGTCCACCGTGAGCACCGGCGGTTCTTCGAGGTCACCCTCCGGCGCGTGGAACGAGAGCAGGGTGACCGAGGTGGTGAGGTAACCCGGGTACGCGGCGCGGGCGGCGGCCTCGTCCCGGTGCACGAGCACCACCAGATCGTCGAGGTGGGCGAAGTCGGCGGCCAGGGCGCCCGCCTTCCAGTGCGCCGGTTCCTCAGCCGCGCCGGTCAGGTGCCGCGACCGGTTCGCCGAGGTGATGTAGAGGTGATCCGTGCCGGTCTCGGCGAGCGCCCGCTCGAAGAGGGCGTTGGACGGGCAGGTCAGCCCCGGTGCGATCACCTGGGTGGTCCGCATCCCCTGGTCGACCTGGGTGAGGTGGTCGGGGAGCCGGTCGGCGGCCGGCCCGCGGAAGCCGAACGGTCCGGCCCCGTAGAGGGCGTCCATCAGCGCGCGCACCCGACCGACCGGCAGCCGGGGCGAGATCCGCGTCCAGTCGAACATCCCCGGGATCCGGCCGATCGCTGTGGTGATGCTGCCGACCTGGTGGGCCGGTCGACCCTTGGCCAGGTTGACCCGGCGCACGGTGGCCGCGTCCGGGCGGGCGACGATGACGTAGAAGTTGGCGAACGCCGCCGCGACGATCGCGCCGCCGGCGAGCGCGCGGGCCGCGACCGCGACGTCCTCGGGGCGGTCGATGTACAGGGGCGGTGTCGGGGCGTCCATGAGTCCTCCTCGGCGGGGCCGTGAGGCAGTTCTACGTCCACTCAGCCCGATCACGGCGAGGTCGGTCGTCGATCCGATAGCCGACAGGCGCTACCCGGTGCGGGCGGCGGATGCCCGGGCGGTACGCATCGGCGGACGGCATCGGCCGGACGGAGGATCCGCCGCAGGCGGCCTTAGCACGCAACAGTTAGCGGCGCGACCCGATTGGGTACAACCGCTGCACCTCAGATCCACCACATACCTCAGGAGGCAGCGATGCGCGGCACCTCGATTCTCGGAGTCATCGTCGTGATCTGGTTGGTGATCGGCGCCATCGCCGCTGGCCAGCGCGGCTACTACAGCGGTGACGACACCAACTGCGCCGAGGCCGGCACCATCCTGGTCACGATCGTGGCCGGGCCGCTGAACTACATCGGCGCCAACCCGAAGGTCGACTGCAAGCTGCCCGAGCCTTCCAAGTAGGCAACAGACGTAGACCGGCCCGTGCCCCCCGGCGGTGGGGCGCGGGCCGGTGCAGTTTCCGGCGAGGTCGCTCCGGAGCACTAGCCCGCCTCCTCCCCCGGCCGTCGAACGGTCGACCGATCGCGTCCCCAGGCGGCCAGCGGCTCGAGGGCGTCGTTGAGGCGCGTGCCGTCCTCGGTCAACGAGTACTCGACGCGGGGCGGCACCTCGTCGTAGGAGACGCGGCGTACGATGCCGTCCGCCTCCATCTCCCGTAGGTGAGAGGCCAGCACCTTCTCCGTGATCCCCGGAAGCAGTCGACGCAGCTCGCCGAAGCGACGCAGGGGGTGCTCGTGGAGCGCCCAGAGGATCAGCACCTTCCACTTGCCGCCGATCACCTCCATCGCGGTGTCGATACCGCAGGCGTGTCCGTCCGCGGTGCCCGGCCGGTTCACCGTCGCCATACCCACCCCTCCGACGTGCTCGCTCACCCCCGGGTAACCACGCACCTCGATGTGCGTACTTGATCACCTGGGGGCCGGTGACCAGCCTAATCGGCATGGAACCGAACACTGTGGAGAAGCCCTCCGTCACGATGCTGGGACTCGGCGCGATGGGTACTGCGCTTGCCCGAGCCTGGCTTGTCGCCGGCTACCCGCTCACCGTCTGGAACCGCACCCCGACCCGCGCCGCAGCGCTCGTGCCCGAAGGGGCAAGGGTCGCGGGCAGCGCCGCACAGGCGGTCGCGGCAAGCACCCTGGTCGTCGTCTGCCTGTTGGACGACAGCTCGGTCGACCAGGTGCTGGCCGGCGTGGACCTGATCGGCCGGGATCTGGTCAACCTGACCACCAGCACCCCTGCCCAGGCCCGCGCCCGCGCGGCGTGGGCCCGCCGACGCGGCGCGCGGTACCTGGACGGTGGAATTATGGCTGTCCCACCGATGGTCGGCGTCCCGGAGGCCGGCGGCTACGTCTTCTACAGCGGCTCACGAGCGCTGTTCGAACGGCACCGGGAGACGCTGGGCGTTCCGGTCGGCACCACCTACGTCGGTGAGGACGCGGGCTTCGCGGCCCTGCACGACGTGGCTCTCCTCAGCGCCATGTACGGGATGTTCGCCGGGGCCGCGCACGCATTCGCCCTGATCCGCCGGGAGGACATCGACCCGTCGGCGCTCGCCGCACTGCTCGCCGACTGGCTCGTCGCGATGGTCCCGGCGGTTCACCAGACCGCCGACCAGCTGCGCAGCGGGGACTACACCAAGGGGGTCGTCTCCCCTCTCGCCATGCAGGTGGCGGGCACGCCGACCTTTCTGAGCACCGCCGAGCAGCAGGGCGTCAGCCCCGAACTGCTCAGCCCCTACTTCGACCTGATGCGCCGCCGCCTGGCGGAGGGCGGTGGCGAGGAGGACCTGACGGGCGTCATCGATCTGCTGGTGCGGTGACGGTGTCCGGTGGCTGGAGGCGGTCCTTGGCACCTGCCGTCGTCCACCGCACTCCGCCTACGGCATCCTAGGAGGCTGGTTTGCGGCCTGTGGCGTTTGTCCGCGCCGGGGCCGGGAACCGCCGATGCCTCAGTCAGCGAAACGGGATCGGGAGTGCGGGCATGCAGATCGGCTACAAGTTGGCCTCGGAGGGGTACGGCCCGCAGGAGATCATCCGCCAGGCCGTCCTGGCCGAGCGGGCCGGCTTCGACTTCGTCGAGATGAGCGACCACTTCCACCCCTGGCTGGACGCACAGGGGCACTCGTCCTTCACCTGGAGCGTGCTCGGCGCCATCGCGGCCAGAACCAGCACCCTGCGTCTGGCCACCGGTGTCACCTGCCCGACCGTCCGCTACCACCCGGCGATCATCGCCCAGGCCGCGGCGACCATGGCACTGATCTCCGACGGCCGGTTCACCCTGGGCGTGGGCGCAGGCGAGCGGCTCAACGAGCACGTGGTCGGGCAGGGCTTCCCCAGCGTGCGGGGCCGACACGAGCGACTACGCGAGGCGCTGGAGATCATCCGGCTGCTCTGGCAGGGCGGCTACCAGTCGTACGAGGGACGGCACCTGCACCTGGAGGACGCCCGAGTCTTCGATCTGCCGGACACCCTGCCCGTGATCGCGGTGGCGGCCAGCGGTGAGGCGTCGGCGCGGCTCGCCGCCGAGTTGGGCGACGGACTGTTCGCCACCGACGCGGACGCGTCGATCGTCGAGCACTACCGACGCGCGCAGGGTGCCGGCCCGCGCTACGCCGAGGTGCCAGTGGCCTGGGCCACCGACGAGCAACAGGCGGTGCAGGCGGTGTTGCAGACGAGCCGGTGGATGGTGACCGGCTGGAAGGTGATGAGCGAGCTGCCGAACCCGGTCAACTTCGACGCGGCGAGCGCGTACGTCGAGGAGAAGCACATCCGGCAGCTCTTCGCCGTCGGCCCGGACCCGGAACCGCACGTCGCCAAGGTCCGGTCGTACGTCGAGGCCGGCTTCGACCACATCGTGCTGCAGAACGCCGGCCCCGACCCGGACGGCTTCCTCGACTTCTTCGCCGGCGATCTCGCCGGCCGGCTACGTGCGATGGGGTGACGCCGACGGGCGGCGGGGGTGACGCCCGCGGGCGGCGTTTGACCGGGGCGGGCACGGGCGAGCCGCCCCGACCGATCACCGGGGCGGCTCGTCCGCGTTCTCGGGATGAGGTGCGCGAGTCGACGTTCAGCGGAAGCAGTGCGCGATCGGCACCTGGCTGCCCTCGCAGTTGGTCGGCTCGTTCTCGACGACCACGCTCTCATCGTCGATCTTGACCTGGGCGTGCATGCCGAAGACACCACCGGGCTTCAGCGTCGACGCGTTGTGGGTGACCTTGCTGGTGTAGATCGCCACCGAGCCCGCGCTGGCGTAGATGCCGCCACCCTGGGACGCCGCGCCGACCGCCTCGTTGCGGACCACGTCGCTGCCCCGCACCAGCAGATTCGCCTTCTCGGCGTAGATGCCGGCACCCAGGCC
>NZ_JAGPXZ010000211.1:0-8330 GCF_018070305.1 Micromonospora sp. M51
AGATCGGCGGATGCGGGGGAGCTGTCGATGACGGCCAGCACTGCGCCCGCCTGCACCTGACCACCGGTCGGCACCGGCAACTCGGCGACCACACCGTCGATCGGGGCGAGCACGGGATGTTCCAGCTTCATCGCTTCCAACGTGAGCAGCGGATCGCCGGCCCTGACCCGCTGGCCGACCTGGACGTGCACCCGGGTCACCGCGCCGGGCAGCGGCGCGAGCAGCGACCCCGCACCCACTTCCGTCGTGGGCAGGGGAAGGCGCGGCAGCTCGGTCAGGCTCGCCGCCCCGTCCGGGCCGTCCACGAAGACAGCCGACCCCACCCGGTGTACGCGGTACCCGCGCCGAACCCCGTCGACGTCGAGCACCACCCGGTCCGCTGCGGCCTGAACCAGCGCCACTGCCGGCGGGTCCGCCGACCCAGCGGCGTCGGAGCCCGGGGCTGTGCTGCCCCAGTCCGCGAGCCGGCCGGTCCGGTCCAGGCGGTAGCGGACCTCGATCTCGTGGCCGTCCGACTGGACGAGGCGGGTGACCTGCGGGACGGCGGGCACGTTGCGCCACCCGGAGGGGAACCCGGACAGCACCGGCGCGGTCGCCCGACGGTGCGCCGCGCCCGACAGCGCGGCGGCGAGGGCGGTGAGCGGCACCTGGTCGGTGGGGAGCAGCGGGTCGAAGACCTCAGGGTGCCGGTCCAGGAAACCCGTGTCGATCTCCACGGCGGCGAACGCGGGGCTGCGCAGCACCCGGACCAGCAGGTCCCGGTTCGTGGTCACCCCGTGCAGCTCGGCCCGGGCCAGCGCGCCGGCCAGCAGCCGGGTCGCCTCCGCCCGGGTACGACCCCAGGCGATCAGCTTCGCGAGCATCGAGTCGTAGTGCACCCCGACCACCGAGCCGGCCACCACACCCGAGTCGAGCCGCAGCCCCGGCCCGGCCAGCCCACCGAACTCGGTCACCACCGCGCCGACGCTGAACCGGTGCAGCGTCCCGGTGTCCGGCCGCCACCCCGCCGCCGCGTCCTCGGCGCACAGGCGCACCTCGATCGCGTGCCCGGTGCTCCCCGGAAGGTCCGCCGGCAGCGGCCCACCCTCGGCGACGAGCAGTTGCAACCCCACCAGATCCAGGCCGGTGCACAACTCGGTGACCGGGTGCTCCACCTGGAGCCGG
This sequence comes from Micromonospora sp. M51, assembly GCF_018070305.1. Classification (NCBI taxonomy): domain Bacteria; kingdom Bacillati; phylum Actinomycetota; class Actinomycetes; order Micromonosporales; family Micromonosporaceae; genus Micromonospora; species Micromonospora sp. M51. The sequence goes on from NZ_JAGPXZ010000211.1 coordinate 1,165, forward strand.
GTGTTCATCTCCAGGAAGAAGAACTCGCCACCCGGGGCGAGCAGGAACTCCACAGTGCCCGCGCCCAGGTAGTCCACCGCCCGCCCGGCCGCCACCGCCGCCTCGTGCAACGCCGTCCGCACCCGCTCCGGTACGACCGCCGGTGCCTCCTCGACGATCTTCTGGTGCCGCCGCTGGATCGAGCATTCCCGGTCGCCGAGCGCCACCACCCGACCGTGGGTGTCGCCGAAGATCTGCACCTCGACGTGCCGGCCGCGCTCGACGTACCGCTCGATGAAGACAGTGCCGTCGCCGAACGCGGCAGCCGCCTCGCGGCGCGCGGAGGCGACCGCCTCGGCCAGCTCGTCGGCGGTCCGGACGATCCGCATCCCCCGGCCGCCACCGCCGGCCGACGCCTTCACCAGCACCGGGAAGTCCGTGATCTCGTCCGGGTCGGTCCAACTGGGCAGCATCGGCACGCCCGCCTCGGCGAGCAGCGCCTTCGCCGCCAGCTTGTCGCCCATCGCGGCGATCACCTTGGCCGGCGGCCCGACCCAGGTCAGGCCGGCATCGGTCACCGCCGCCGCGAACTCGGCGTTCTCGGCGAGAAACCCGTAACCGGGATGGACGGCGTCCGCGCCGGTGCGCCGGGCCGCGTCCAGGATCAGATCCACCCGCAGGTACGTCTCGGCCGGCGTGTTCCCGGGCAGCCGGACCGCCTGGTCGGCCTCGGCCACGAACGGCGCGTCGGCGTCCGCGTCCGAGTGCACGGCGACGGTCTGCACGCCCATCGCACGGCAGGTGGCGAAGATCCGACGGGCGATCTCGCCCCGGTTGGCCACGAGCAAGCGTTCGATCATCGATTGACCCCTCACATCCGGAAGATGCCGTAGCCGTCGGCACCCTTGACGGGTCCGTTGTGGATCGCCGAGAGGCAGAGCCCGAGGACGGTCCGGGTGTCCCGAGGATCGATCACCCCGTCGTCGTAGAGCCGGCCGGAGAGGAAGAGCGCCCCGGACTGCGACTCGATCTGCTGCTCGACCATCATCCGCATCGCCGCGTCGGACTCCTCGTCGTAGTCGCGCCCCCGGGCGGCAGCCGCCTGCCGGGCCACGATGGACAGCACCCCCGCCAGCTGCGCCGGGCCCATCACCGCCGACTTCGCGTTCGGCCAGGTGAACAGGAACCTCGGCTCGTACGCCCGGCCGCACATGCCGTAGTTGCCCGCCCCGTACGAGGCACCCAGGTTCACCGTCAGGTGCGGCACCGTCGAGTTCGACACCGCGTTGATCATCAGGGCGCCGTGCTTGATGATGCCGCGCTGCTCGTACTCGGTGCCGACCATGTAGCCGGTGGTGTTCTGCAAGAAGATCAACGGGGTGTCCGAGGCGTTCGCGAGCTGGATGAACTGGGCCGCCTTCTGCGCCTCCGCGCTGAACAGCACCCCTCGGGCGTTCGCCAGCACCCCCACCGGGTACCCGTGCAGCTCGCCCCAACCGGTGACCAGCGCGTCCCCGTACGCCGGCTTGAACTCGTCGAAGTCGCTGCCGTCGAGGATCCGGGCCAGCACCTCCCGGGGGTCGAACGGCACCTTCAGGTCGGCGCTGGTGATGCCGAGCAACTCCTCCGGGTCGTACTTCGGCGGCTGCGGCACCGCCGTACGCGGCGACGGGCCCTGCTTACGCCAGTTCAGCCGGCGGACACACTGCCGGGCCAGCCGGATGCCGTCCCGCTCGTCGGCGGCCAGGTGATCGGCGAGCCCGGACGTGCCGGCGTGCATCGCCGCGCCACCCAACGACTCGTCGTCGGTGACCTCGCCGGTCGCCATCTTCACCAGCGGCGGACCGGCCAGGTAGACCTGGGACCGGTCCCGAATCATGATCACGTGATCGGACATCCCCGGCACGTACGCGCCACCGGCCGTCGCGTTGCCGAAGACCACGCTGACAGTGGGGATGCCCGCCGCCGAGAGCCGGGTGAGGTCACGAAACACCCGACCACCGGGGATGAAGATCTCCGCCTGGGTGGGCAGATCCGCCCCGGCCGACTCGACCAGGTTGACCATGGGCAGCCGGTTGGCAAGCGCGATCTCGCCGGCCCGCCGGGTCTTCGCCAGCGACCACGGATTGACAGCGCCGCCGCGTACGGTCGGATCGTTCGCGACGATCAGGCACTCCACGCCCTCGACCACCCCGATACCGGTGACCACGCTGGCTCCGACGGGGAAGTCCGAGCCGTACGCGGCGACCGGCGACAACTCCAGGAAAGGACTGTCGGCGTCCACCAGCAGCTCGATCCGCTCCCGGGGGAGCAGCTTGCCGCGGGCGTGGTGCCGGGTCACGTACTTCTCGCCACCACCGGCCCGCGCCTGGTCCAGCGCGGCGTCCAACTCGGCCAGCCGCTCCAGCAACGCCGCCCGGTTCGCCACATACGAGGGCGCGGACGGGTCAACCGAGCTGTCCAGGATCGTCATAAGCCCATGCCCTTCGCGATGATCTCGTTCATGATCTCGGTGGTGCCGCCGCCGATGCCGAGGATCCGCGCGTCGCGGTAGTGCCGCTCCACCTCGGCGTCGCGCAGGTAGCCGAAGCCGCCGTGCAGCTGCAACGCCTGGTCGACGACGTGGTCGCAGGCGGCCACCGCCATGTTCTTGGCCATCGCCACCTCGGTCACCACCGGCTCGCCGGCAGCCACCCGAGCGGCGACGTCGTGCACGTACGACCGGGCCGCCTCGGCGCGGGTGTGCATCTCGGCCAACCGATGCCTGATCAGCTGCCGGCTGGCCAGCGGACGCCCGAAGGTCTCCCGGTCCCGGCACCAACGCACCGCCAGCTCGACGCAGCGCTGCGCGGTCGCGTACGCCTGGGTCGCCAGCGACAGCCGTTCCGCAGCGAAGTGCTGCATGATCGCCAGGAAGCCGGTGTTCTCCGCGCCGATCCGGTTGGCGACCGGCACCCGCACGTCAGCGAAGGACAGCTCGGCGGTGTCCGAACAGTGCCAGCCCAACTTCTCCAACCGGCGTCCCACGGTGAACCCGGGCGACCCCTTGTCGATGACCAGCAGGGTGAGTTCACCGCTGCCGGGGAAGTCGGTACACACGGCGGTGGTCACGAAGTCGGCCCGGTGGCCGCTGGTGATGTACGTCTTCGACCCGTTCACCACGTAGTGGTCGCCGTCGCGGCGGGCGGTGGTGCGGATGCCCGCCACGTCCGAACCGCCGTCCGGCTCGGTGATGGCCAGCGCCCCGATCATCGTGCCGGACAGGGTGGGCCGGACGTACCGCTCGATCAGGCTGTCGTCGGCTGGGGACGCGGTGCCGCCGAGCCGACCGCCCAACGAGCCGCCGGTGCGGGCACCGGCCGTCGCGACCATGTGCGGCAACGCGATCCCGTGCGTGAACAGGGCCGCCACCAGCCCGGACGAGCCGCCGGAGCGGATCAGCTCCTCGGTCACGATGATCGAGTCGAGGAGGTCACCGCCGCTGCCACCGACCGACTCCGGGAAGCCGATGCCGAGCAGGCCGAGCTTCGCGGCGGTCGCGTGCAACGCCCGGGGCACCTCGCCGGCCCGCTCCCAGTCGTCCAGGTGCGGCAACACCTCCCGGGTCACGAACGCCCGGGTCAGTTCGCGCAGTTGCCGGCGCTCCGGGGTGTCCACGATGCTCACGGCGCCTCCGTCGACAGGTCGGCCGGAAGGTCGACGATCCGGGCGCGCAGCAGTTCGCCGAGCGCCTTGGCCTGTGGGTCGAACCGGGTGGACGCGGCCACCCCCGCGCCGAGCAGGCCCTCGATCACGAAGTTGACAGCGCGCAGGTTCGACAACTCGTAGCGCCGCACGGTCAGCGGCGCGGTCTCCGGCAGTAGTTCGGCCAGCCGGTCGACTGTCAGCCAGGCCCGCAGCCAGGCGTACCCGGCGTCGGAACGCGCCCAGACACCGAGGTTGGCATCCCCGCCCTTGTCCCCGGAGCGCGCGCCGACCACCTCGCCGAGCGCCCCGCGCCGGGTCGGGCCGTCGACCGCCACCTCGCCACCCGAGGCGGGCTCGTCCTGCGCTGTGGGGGCGGTGCGGATCGGCGGGGCGATCGGCACCCGCTCGCCACCGGGCAGCACCGCGACGTGCGCCACCGCGTCCTGCGGCACCGCGTCGGCGGTGAAGACGCCGTAGGGTGTCGCGTCGCCGGGCACCGTGGTCAGGGTGCAGCCCGGGTACGAGGCCAGGGCCAACTCCACCGCGGCGGCCGAGAACGCCCGACCGGCCCGCGTCTTGTCGCCGTCACGCAGGTGTACGTGCAGCAGGGCGCTGGCCGCCTCGGTGTCGGCGGCGTTCTCGTGGTCGGTGCGGGCCAGCGTGAACTCCAGCCCGTCAGCGCCCACCGCCTCCTCGATCTGCCCCCGGACCAGTGCCGCCTTCGCCTCGATGTGCAGACCGCAGAGGACGAACGTCATCGAGTTGCGGAAGCCGCCGAGGTTGTTGACGCCCACCTTGAGGGTTGGCGGTGGCGGCGTGCCCCGTACGCCGGAGACCCGGACCCGGTCCGGCCCGTCGGCGTGCAGCGCCACGGTGTCCAGTCGGGTGACCACGTCCGGCCCGAGATAGGACGGCCCGCCGATCTCGTAGAGCAGTTGGGCGGTGACCGTCTCCACGGTGACCGCGCCACCGGTGCCCGGATGCTTGGTGACCACCGACGAGCCGTCGGAGTGCACCTCGACGATCGGGAACCCGGGCCGGTGACCGCCGTCGGGCAGTTCGGTGAAGAAGCTGAAGTTGCCGCCGGTGACCTGTGCGCCGCACTCGACGAGGTGCCCCGCGACGGTGGCCCCGGCCAGCTCGTCGAGGTCGTCGCGGCCCCACCCGTACCGGGCGACGGCCGGGCCGACCACCAGCGACGCGTCGGTGACCCGGCCGGTGACCACCACGTCGGCACCCGCGTCCAGGCAGGCGGCGATCCCGAACGCGCCGAGGTAGGCGTTAGCGCTCAACGCGTCCGGCCGCTGGATCGTGTCGCCCTCGACGTATCCGATCCGGGCCGGCAGGCCGAGCCGGTTGGCGAGCTTCTCGATGGCCGCGGCCAGGCCGGCCGGGTTCAACCCGCCGGCGTTGGTCACGATCCGCACCCCTCGGTCGAGGGCGGTGCCGAGGCAGGTCTCCAGTTGCCGCAGGAACGTCTTCGCGTAGCCCAGGTCGCTGTCGCGGAGACGATCCCGGGCCAGGATCAGCATGGTCAACTCGGCCAGGTAGTCGCCGGTCAGCACGTCCAGCTCACCGCCGTCGAGCATCTCCCGCCAGGCGGTGAACCGGTCGCCGTAGAAGCCGGAGGCGTTGCCGATACGGATCATGCCCGTACCCCGTTCCCGCCAGCCGGCTTGCGGCCGTCACCCGGCGGCCCGGCGAAGGCCTGTGCCACGTCGAGCCAGTCGTCGGCGACCGGCCCGGTGGCGACCAGTGCGAGGTCCGCACGGTGTCGGCGCTGGGTGACCAGCTGGCAGAAGTCCCGGGCCGGGCCGGTGACCCGGTCGGCGGCGTCCGCCGGGCCCCAGCTCCACGTGTCGCCGCCGGGCCCGACCAGCTCGACCCGGACCGGCGCCGTCGGCGCCTCCCGGCCGTGCGCGATGAAACCGTGCCCGAGGGTACGCACGCCCAGGTGCGCCACGTGCCGAAGCCGGTCGCTGTCGGGGCGGACCACGCCGAGGGCGTCGGCGACGTCCCCGCCGTGTGCCCAGGTCTCCATGAGCCGGGCGGTGGCCATCGAGGTGGCCGACATCCGGGTGCCGTACCAGGGCAGTTTGTCACCGGCCGGAACGGCGGCCAGCGCGTCGACGAGCGCGGTTCGTCCGGCCCGCCAGCGGGCGAGCAGCTCGGCCGGCGGTGCCAGGAACTCCTCGGCCCCCGCGTCGACCATCCGCGTCACGTCCGGCGCGGAGGTCACCGTCGCGTAGAACGCCTCCGCGTCGGTGGCGGCCAACAGTGCCACGTGGTCGGTCCAGGCGAGGTGTGCGATCTGATGCCCGACGCTCCAGCCCGGCGCGGGGGTCGGCCTCGCCCAGTCGGCTGCGGGCAGTGTGGCCACCAGGGCGTCCAGCTGGGCGGACTCGTCGGCCAGGTCCGTGAGCAGGTCGCTGAGGTCGACCATGGTGCCTCCGGTCGGTGGGGGCCGGTGCGGCCGGCGGTCAGGGGGTGAGCAGAGTGGTGAGCTGGCGCTTCCAGGTGGTCAGCAGGGCGGCCCGGCGGGCCGAGTCGTCGCTGAGCAGGTTGGCCACCCCGAGCCCGCGGAGCAGGTCGAGGGTGGCCTGCACCGCTTCGCGGACGCCGGGTCGACGCTCGTCGACGCCGAGCAGGGCGACGGTGAGCCGGTGCATCTCCCGCCCGACCGTCGCCTCCAGCGGCACCAGGGCGTCGCGGAGTTCCCGGTCGGTGCGGGCGGCGACCCAGAGCTCAAGCGCGGCCACGAAAAGCGGACCGGTGAACGCCACGGCGAGCAGGTCGACGACCCGGTCCAACCGTTGTGGGCCAGCAGGTAACGCTTCGGCCTCGGTGCGCAACTCGTCGGCCCGACGCTCGGCCAGGTGAGCCACGGCGGCCGTGACCAGCGACGCCTTCGTCGGGTAGTGGTGCAGCTGAGCCCCACGGGAAACACCGGCCCGCGCCGCGACGACGGTGGTCGTGGTGCCGGACCAGCCGTGCTCGATCAGGCAGTCGACGGTCGCCTCCAGCAGCCGGGCCTGGGTGGCGCGGCTGCGTTCCTGCTGGGGGACACGCGTCGATGCGGGGGGCACGCGAACAGCCTGGGGCCTACGAAACAACCAGTCAAGACTGACTTTTTCTAGGCCCGTGTCGCTCGGGCGCGAGCCGGGCGGGCTCGGGCCCCGCGAAGGCGCAGTGGACGGGTGACGGGACTTCGGGTGGGCCATGGCGCGGCGGGGTGGGTGTTGGGACGGCGGGTGGTGATGGGCCGGCGGGTGGTGATGGGACGCGGATGGGTGGGGGACGGCGGATGGTGACGGCGTGGCGTGGCGGTGGCGCCGCCCAGGAGACGGCATGGGGGCAGTAGCCTCGCTTTGGAGCTGATGTCACAAACGAATCACCCGTCGGCCCCGCTGCCTGCTGCCTGCTGCCCATTGCCCATTGCCCCTTGCCCCTTGCCCGTTGCTGATGCCTGATGCCCACTGCCCGTTGCCCGCTGGCCTTGC
>NZ_JAGPXZ010000212.1:0-8298 GCF_018070305.1 Micromonospora sp. M51
GGCCGGACCTGGCCGTGGCCCAGCGCAACGCCCTGGCCGGGGCGCAGCGCAGCGGCGACCGACCCGGGCAGGCGAACGCCCACCGCGACCTCGCCCGGGTGCTGTCCCGGCTGGGTCGGGTCAACGAGGCGGCGAGGACCTACCGCCAGGCCCTGACGATCTTCGCCGAGCTGGGTGACCACACCGGGCAGGCGCGCACCCACCGGGCCTTCGGCGCGATGCTCGACGGGCTCGGCCGGCACGCCGAGTCGCTGGAGCAGAGCGAGCGCGCCCTGGCGCTGTACCGCAGCGCCGGCCACGTCGCCGGGGAGGCCAGCGCCCGCAACGCGGTGGGGTGGGCGTACGCCCAGCTCGGTCGGTACCCGCCGGCGCTCAGCCACTGCCGGGAGGCGTTGGCGCTGCTGCGGACGACAGGCGACCGGCACGGTGAGGCGAACACCTGGGACAGCCTCGGCTTCATCCACGCCCGGCTCGGTGAGCACCGGGCCGCGATCCGCTGCTTCCAGCGGGCGCTCGGGCTGTACCGGCGGGTCAGCGACCGCTACGACGAGGCGGACACCCTGTCCCGGCTCGGCGAGAGCCGCCAGGCGGTGGGGGACGCGGCCGGTGCCGCGCGCACCTGGCGGCGGGCCCTGGGCATCCTCGACGACCTCGGCCACCCGGACGCCGAGCGGGTGCGTGACCTGCTCGACCGGGCCGCCCGGTGACGCTGGGCACACCGGCGGTGGTTGATCGAGGTGCGCCGCCCGGCGTCCGGCCGGGCACTCCGTAGACTGGTACGGCACCGCTCGTCCACCCCGAAGAAGGAGCCGTCCCGCGTGACCGTCCAGCCCATCCGTCTGTTTGGGGATCCGGTGCTGCGCACGCCGGCCGATCCGGTGGTCGACTTCGACGCCGAGCTCCGTCGGCTCGTCGCCGACCTCACCGACACGATGCGTGAGCAGAACGGCGCCGGCCTGGCCGCGCCGCAGCTCGGTGTGAGCCTGCGGGTGTTCACCTTCGACGTCGACGACGTCCTCGGGCACCTGATCAACCCGGTGCTGGAGTTCCCCGACGAGGAGGAACAGGACGGCCCCGAGGGCTGCCTGTCGATCCCCGGGCTGTACTTCGACACCAAGCGCCGGCAGAACGTGGTCGCCAAGGGCTTCAGCTCGTTCGGCGACCCGGTGCAGATCGTCGGCACCGGTCTGATGGCGCGCTGCGTGCAGCACGAGACCGACCACCTCGACGGGGTGCTCTTCCTGGACCGACTGGACCCGGAGGGGCGCAAGGAAGCCATGAAGGCGATCCGCCAGGCCGAGTGGTACGACGCGGCGGCCCCGCCCACGGTCAAGCTCAGCCCGCACATCAGCGACCCCTTCGGTCTGGGGCGCTGACCCGGATGCGCGTGATCTTCGCCGGTACGCCGGCCGTCGCCGTGCCCGCCCTGGCCGCCGTCGCCGCCTCCCGGCACGAGCTGGTGGCCGTGGTCACCCGGCCCGACGCGCCCGCCGGGCGTGGCCGCGGTCTGTCCCGTTCCCCGGTCGGCGCGTGGGCCGACGAGCATGGCGTGGAGGTGCTCACCCCGGCCCGCCCCCGCGACCCGGAGTTCCTCGACCGGCTGCGCGAGCTGGAGCCGGACTGCGTGCCGGTGGTCGCCTACGGCGCACTGGTGCCGCCGGCGGCCCTGGAGATCCCCCGGCACGGCTGGATCAACCTGCACTTCTCCCTGCTGCCCGCGTGGCGTGGCGCCGCGCCGGTGCAGCACGCCGTGCTGCACGGCGACGAGCTGACCGGGGCCAGCGTCTTCCAGTTGGAGGAGGGCCTGGACACCGGGCCGGTCTACGGCACGCTGACCGACGAGATCCGCCCCGCCGACACCTCCGGTGACCTGTTGGAGCGACTCGCCGACTCCGGCGCCGGGCTGCTGGTGGCGGTGCTCGACGCGATCGCCGACGGCACCGCCCGCGCCGAGCCGCAGCCCGCCGACGGGGTGTCGCTGGCACCGAAGCTGACAGTGGATGACGCGCGGGTGCGCTGGGGCGACCCGGCCTTCGCCGTGGACCGGCGGATCCGGGCCTGCACGCCCGCGCCGGGCGGCTGGACCACCTTCCGCGACGAGCGGGTGAAGCTCGGCCCGGTGTCCCCGGTGCCTGACGGCCCCGAGCTGAAGCCGGGGCAGTTGCTGGTGGAGAAGTCCCGGGTGCTGGTCGGCACGGCGACAGTGCCGGTGCGTCTCGGTGAGGTCCGCGCCGCGGGCAAGCGGGCCATGGGCGCGACCGACTGGGCGCGCGGCGTCCGGGTCGGCGCTGGAGAGGAATTCGCGTGACGGCACCGGAGGGAACCCGCCCGACGCGCTCCGGCCCGTCGACCGGCCGGGGCGGGGATCGCCGCCCGACCCGGCCACCACTGGACCGACCGCGTCGCGCCGCGTACGAGGCGGTGGCGGCGGTGCACCGGGACGACGCGTTCGCCAACCTGGTGCTGCCGACCATCCTGCGCGAGGAGGGGCTGTTCGGTCGGGACGCGGCCTTCGCCACCGAGCTGACCTACGGCACCCTGCGCAACCTGGGCACGCTGGACGCGATCCTGACCGACGCGGCCGGCCGGGACGTGGCCCGGATCGACCCGCCGGTACGCGACGCGCTGCGGCTCGGGGCGTACCAACTCCTGCACACCCGGGTGCCGGCGCACGCCGCGGTCTCGTCCACTGTGGACCTGGTCCGCTCGGTCGCACCGGGGGCCACCGGCTTCGCCAACGCGGTGCTGCGTGAGGTGTCCAGCCGGGACGCGGACGCCTGGGTGGCGAAGCTCGCCCCACCGATGGAGACCGACCCGGTCGGGCACCTCGCGTTGGCGTACAGCCATCCGCAGTGGATCGTGCGGGCCTTCTCCGAGGCGCTCGGCGGCGACCTGGGGGAGACGGCCCGCCTCCTGATCGAGGACAATGAGCGCCCGCCGGTGCACCTGTGCGCCCGGCCCGGCCTGATCGACCCGATCGAGCTGGCCGACCAGGTCGGCGGTGCGCCCGGCGCCTTCTCGCCGTACGCCGTCTATCTGCCCGGCGGCGCGCCGGGTGACATCCCGGCGGTGGCCGACGGCCGCGCCCACGTCCAGGACGAGGGCTCCCAGCTGGTGGCCGCCGCGCTCGCCGACGCGCCGTTGGACGGCCCGGACGGGCGTTGGCTGGACCTGTGCGCCGGCCCGGGTGGCAAGGCCGGGTTGCTCGGCGCGCTGGCCGCGCAGCGGGGTGCCCGGGTGACAGCGGTCGAGGTGGCCGAGCACCGCGCCCGGCTGGTCTCGCTGGCCACCCGGGATCTGCCGGTGGCAGTGCTGACCATGGACGGCCGTGAGGTCGGCGGCGACCCCAAGCTTCCCGAGCAGCACTTCGACCGGGTGCTGGTGGACGCGCCGTGCACCGGGTTGGGCTCGCTGCGTCGTCGGCCGGAGTCGCGCTGGCGTCGCCAGCCGTCGGACCTGCCGCCGCTGACCCGGTTGCAACGGGAGTTGCTCGGCGCCGCGCTGCGGGCGGTCCGCCCGGGCGGCCTGGTCGCCTACGTCACCTGCTCGCCGCACACCGTCGAGACGCACGTGACGGTGACCGAGGCGGCCCGCCGCAGCGGGGTTCCGGTGGACTTCGTCGACGCCCGGCCGCTGCTGCCGACCGGCATGCCCGGTCTCGGCGACGGGCCGACCGTGCAGCTGTGGCCACACCGCCACGGCACCGACGCGATGTTCCTCGCCGTCCTACGCCGGGGCTGATCCGACCCACGCGTCCGGCCGGTCACCCGACCGGCCGGACGCCGTTGGCCTAGGTGACCGGAAGGCCCTTGGTGCCGGCGTTCTTCATCGACCGGGTCAGGTTCCGGTCGGAGATCCAGAGGAAGCACTGCACGCCCCGGTTGCCGTTGCGCCACTCCTCCTCGTACGGCTGGTAGTAGATCGTCCCGGCGCGGAAGTCCAGCTGGGAGTTGTCCGGAACCTTGGCGTACTTGGCGATCATCGTCTGGCAGGCCCGGTGGGTCCGCTTGACGTCGCTGGTGAACCTGGCGTAGCTGACGTCCGGGGCCTGCCAGACGCCGACGAACTCGGCGTGGTGCTTGGCGGTGCAGGAGACCGGCACCATCTCGTCGATGTCGTCCTTGACCATCTTCGGGTTGAAGCAGCGGTACGCCAGCGGGGCCGCGCCGGACAACGCGCCCCGGAGGCTGCCGGTGCGCAGGTCGACGGCGGTGTCGTCGATGCTGGCGATCTCGGTGACGTCGCAGCGGTACCAGCGGGCCCCGCCCGACCAGGCCTGCGGCGACGGCAGCACGCCGGTCAGGCCGTGCCGCCCGGACCGCCAGTCGGCGCCCACCGCCTGGGGGACCGCGGGGTCGCCCGCGGCCGGCGCGGTCCGCCGTCGGCGCCCGGGCCGGTGAGGGTGCCGACGGGCATGGTCTCGCCCCGGTGCGCCTCGGTGCACGGCGTCGGGTTGTAGCCGGTCAGGAAGCCGACCTGCTGGGAGCTCTGGTGGCAGACGTCGGCGGCGGGGACGAACTGTTGCGCCGCGACGGGCGCCGGCCAGTCGTCGGTGAGGTCACTGTCGACTCCGGCGGGTGCGCCGCACCCGGCCAGCGCCAGGGCCAGCGCCCCGCCCCCGGCCAACGTCGCCAACCACCGTCGCATCCCGACCTCCCGCCGCCGGTGGCCCCCGACCGGACCCAACCGGTCGGTAGCGCCACGGCGCAGCAGCATACGGCACCGATGCTCAGATCGCGGGCAGTCCCTCGGGGCCGACCCCGCGCATCGAGCGGGTGAGTTTGCGGTCGTCGCTCCACAGGAAACAGCGCACTCCACGGTCGCCCTCCTCCCACTCCCGCTGCGAGGGCGGGTAGTAGATGGACCCGGCCCGGTACGGCAACTCGCTGTTGTTGGGCACCGCCGCGTACTCGGCGATCAACGCCATGCAGCGCTGGTGCGCCTGCTCGGCGGATTTGGTGAACTCCGCCCAACTCATGTCCCGCTCCTGGTAGACGCCGACGAACTCGGCGCGGTGCGGCTCGGTGCAGAGCACCGGCGCCATGTAGTTGAGGTTGTCGCCGATCAGCTTCGGGTCGAAGCAGCGGTGCGTCAGGGGCGCGTCGCCGATCAACGCCCCGCGCAGGCTGCCGGTGCGGTTCACCGGGCGGGTGTTGTCGATGCTGCCGGTCTCGCTGAGGTCGCAGCGGAACCAGCGGGCGCCGCCGGCCCAGGCGGGCGCGGACGGCAGCGCGAGGGACAGCGCGAGTCGGGCGGTGTGCCAGTCACCGCCGAGCACCTCGCGGGCCCGCTGGTCGCATTCGGCGCGGGCCGTGCGCAGCGCCGACGACCCGGGTTCCGGTCGGGTCTCGGTCAGCGCGTCGGGGCCGACGAAGGTGCCGACGTGGATGGTCTCGGCCAGGTGGTTGCGCGCGCAGTCCACCGTCTCGTACGTGCTGGCCTGCACGACGGTGGCGATCCGCGGCAGGCAGGTGTCGGTGGCGGGGGTGAACGGCTTGGGCACCCGCAGCGTCGGCCAGTCGTCGGTGAGATCACCGTCCGCGCCCCGGGCCGGCGTGCAGCCGGTCAGCAGCAGCATCGTCGTGACGCCGGCCAGCACCAGCGCTGGAAGCCACCGTCGCATCGTCTGCCTCCCGGGAGCTGGCGGCCGGTCACCGCGCCCCGCGGCGAGACCCCGGCGGGCGTGCAGCCTACGGCACCGTCCCGCTTGGAGTGTCGTCGCGTTTCCGTCGTTCGGCCAGCCGCCGATGTCTGTTCGTCCGGATTCAGGAATCCGGAGCGTCCAATTCTGCACCACTGGTCACTGCTGGGTCACAGCGCGTCGGAGTTGGTGCCGCGATGCCGGTGGCGGGTGGCCACGTTCGTACACTGGCCCGGTGACCGTACCGCCGCCGATCGTCGCGCCGAGCATCCTGGCCGCCGATTTCGCCCGCCTCGCCGAAGAGGTCCGTGCCGTCGAGGACGCCGCGGACTGGTTGCACGTCGACGTGATGGACAACCACTTCGTGCCGAACCTGACCATTGGGCTGCCCGTGGTGCAGAGCCTGCGGGCTGTCACGGCGATGCCGTTCGACGTGCACCTGATGATCGAGGACCCGCGCCGGTGGGCGCCCGGGTACGCCGACGCCGGGGCGTACAACGTCACCTTCCACGCGGAGGCTTCCGACGACCCGGTGGCGCTGGCCAAGGACCTGCGCTCGGCCGGTGCGAAGGCGGGCCTGGCCATCGACCGGGACACCCCGATCGAGCCCTATCTGGACCTGCTGCCCAGCTTCGACACCCTGCTGATCATGACGATCAAGGCGGGCTTCGGTGGGCAGCGGTTCATTCCGCAGCTGCTGGAGAAGGTGCGCACGGCCCGGCGGCACGTGTCGGCCGGGCACCTGGAGCTGCGCATCGAGGTGGACGGCGGGATCGCCGCCGACACCATCGAGCAGGCGGCCGCGGCGGGCGCCGACGCGTTCGTGGCCGGCACCGCCGTGTACGGGGCCGCCGATCCGGCGGAGGCGGTACGGCACCTGCGGGCACTGGCGGAACGCGCGGCTCCCGGGGCCTGAGGTGGAGCCCGAGGCCGACCGCAAGGACGTCATCCTCGTCGTGGACGACGACGAGGACATCGCTCGTTTCGTCGACTTCAACCTGCGGCTGCACGGCTTCGAGGTGATCCACGCCGGTGACGGCCAGGAGGCCCTGGAGGTCATCGAGCGCCAGCGGCCGGATCTGGCGGTGGTCGACCTCATGATGCCCCGGATCGACGGGCTGGAGCTGACCCGGCGGCTGCGCGCCGACCCGATGACCTCCGCCCTGCCGGTGATCATGCTGACGGCCAAGGGGATGACCGTCGACAAGGTGCACGGGCTCAGCGCCGGCGCGGACGACTACCTGGTCAAGCCGTTCGACACCGCCGAGCTGGTGGCCCGGGTGTCGTCCACGTTGCGCCGCAACAAGGAGTTCCGGGAGGTCTCCCCGCTGACCGGGCTGCCCGGCAACAGCCGGATCCGTCGGGAGATCAGCGACCGGGTCCGACAGGGCGTGGACTACGCGGTCGGCTACGTCGACATCGACCGGTTCAAGAGCGTCAACGACCGGTACGGCTTCGTCCGTGGCGACGACTTCATCTCCGCGCTGGCCCGCAGCCTGCACCGGGCGGTGGTGGGCGTCGGGCTGCCACCGGCCTTCCTCGGTCACGTCGGCGGTGACGACTTCGTCATCGTCTGCGCCCCGGACCAGGTGCGCCCGTTGACGTCCCAGGCGGTGGTCGACTTCGAGAACGCCGCCGACACGCTCTACGACCCGACCGACCGGGAACGCGGCTTCGTCGAGTTGAAGGACCGGCGGGGCACCATCCGGCGGGCCGCCCTGGTCACCCTCTCCATCGGGGTCTCCCTCTCCGACGCCGGCAAGCGGTTCTCCGACCCTCTCGAGGCGATCGCGATGGCCTCGGAGATGAAGACGGTCGCCAAGAGTCAACCGGGCTCGTACGTGGCGGTGGACCGGCGTCGCGGCGTCACCTGAGCGTGATACCGCTGTGAAGTAGCTCGCCTAGGTGGCGGCGGAGCCGGATCGGCGTGTAAGACTTCCCGTGTACCCACCACGCGCTGGCGGGACTCGGTGAAATTCCGAACCGGCGGTGATCCACGGTCCAACCGTGGTCAGCCCGCGACCCGGACGGCTCTGCCGCCCGGTGGACCTGGTGAAAATCCGGGGCCGACGGTTGGGGGCGGTTCGTCCGCGCCCAGACAGTCCGGATGGGAGACAGCGCGCGGGACGGACGGGTCCGAGCCGACCGCTGGCGTCAGCGTGCCGTGCCGGCCCTCCGGGGGCGGCTGTGCCGTTCCCGGATTCCGCCACCGCCTGCCCGTGGCCCCATGGCCACCGCCTCCCTGACCGCCCGCGCGCGGACCGGCGAGTGAGAGGGCAGGGGCAGGGCGATGGCCAGCGTCTCCGTTGACGAGGCGATGCGGCGTGCGATCGAGTTGGCGGCGCGCGGGCTCGGCACCACCAGCCCCAACCCGGTGGTCGGGTGCGTGCTGCTCGACTCCGACGGCGAGGTCGTGGGCGAGGGCTTCCACGCGTACGCCGGTGGCCCGCACGCCGAGATCGTCGCCCTGGCGCAGGCCGGCCGGCGGGCCAAGGGCGGCACCGCTGTCGTCACCCTGGAACCCTGCGATCACACCGGCCGCACCGGCCCCTGCAGTTCCGCGCTCGTCCAGGCCGGGGTGGGTCGGGTGGTCATCGCCGTGCCCGACCCCAACCCGGTCGCGTCCGGGGGCGCCGCCACCTTGCGCGCCGCCGGGG
>NZ_JAGPXZ010000213.1:0-8297 GCF_018070305.1 Micromonospora sp. M51
CACTGCCGCGACGGCGGCAGCGCCGAGCGCCCGGCGGTCGGGGCGTAGCGCGGTCAGTGGCGCGTCGTCGGGTTCCGCCAGGACAACGGGCGCGGGGCGGGCGGCCCGGTGGGCGGCCAGCAGCGCGTCGACCTGCGCGATGACGGCGGCGCGATCGTCGGCGGCGGCGAGGGTGAGGTAGAAGCGGAAGTTCACCACGGCACCCGCCGGAACCAGGAGGCCGGACAGTCGACCGCGATCAGGCAGCAGGGTGACCGGGACGTCCGGGTGGTGGGCGGGGCCGATCAGGTCGGCGTACCGCCACTCGCGCCGGTGTTCCCGGCCGCCGAAGGCGACCCGTCGACTGGTCACCACGGCCACGCCGGTGTCGACGGCCCGCAGGCCCGCCGGCAGGGCCTCGGAAGAAGCCTCAGCGAGGGAACAGAGTCCGTCGGGGGTGGGCAGGCCGGGGACGTGCCGCGCCTCGGCCTCGACGAGCGTGGCGACGGGGAGGACGCGGAGGACGAGTTCGTCGTCGTCGAGGTCCACCGGTAGGCCGGTGCGGGGCTGCGTACACCCGAGGAAGCTGGCGGCTTCGATGCGGAGCCGACCCAGGTGGTCGTCGCGGTGCCGCCAGGCGTCGGTGGCGTCGCGGTACGCGCGCTGCCGGCGCTCGTTCTCGCGCTCGGCCCAGGCGATCCGCCAGGGGGCACAGGCCACAGAGGTCACGGTCACACGCGGTACAACCGCTCACGTACGTGACAGGCAACGCGCCCCGGATCGATGCATCCCGGTGCGCCCGAACGGAGAGAATTTCCGGCAGCGGCGGAGCCGGCCACGTTGGGCTCGGCTCCGCCGCCGCGCATCGCCCCTACAGCGAGGTGAAGAACTGCCTCATCTCAGTGGCCAGCAGGTCCGGCTCCTCCAGCGGCATGAAGTGCCCGCCCCGACCCGGCTCACTCCAGTACCGGATATCGGTACAGGCCCGCTCCGCGATCGAGCGAGGCAAGTTGGCCAGCGCAGGTTCGGTGCTCACCGTGAACGCGGCCGGCACGGTGATGTCGGGTCGAGGAGTGTTGTGCGCGAAGTCGGCGTACTGCCGGAACGACGAGCCGATCGTGCCAGTCACCCAGTAGAGCGTGATGATGGTGAGCAGCATGTCCCGGTCGATGCTGTTCGCCAGGTCCCCGTGGTTGTCGCTCCAGTCGCGGTACTTGTCGACGATCCAGGCGGCCAGCCCAGCGGGTGAGTCGGCGAGCGCCGCCGCGAGAGTGTCCGGGCGGGTGCCCATGATGGCGCTGTAGCCGCCGTCGGTCTCGTCGTACGCGGCTTCGGCGTCCAGGTACGCCTGCTCGGCCGCCGACAGTGGGCGGGCGTCGAAGCTGGCCGGGAACGGTGGATGGATCATGTGGATGCCGGCCACCTGCTCCGGATAGAGGGCGCCCAGCCAGCCCGTGACCACTCCCCCGACGTCGCCGCCGAAGGCACCGTATCGCTCGTAGCCGAGCACATCGGTCATCAGTTCGTGCAGCGTCCGAGCCAGCAACGCCCGGGTGACCGGCTCGTCTGGGACCTCCGAGAAGCCGAAGCCGGGCAGTGACGGCACCACCACGTCGAAGCCGCCGCCGGCAGGGCTGGTCAGCCGGTCGACCAGGGGCAGCATCTCGATGAAGCTGCTGGGCCAGCCATGGCTGAGGATCAACGGCAACGGTGCGGGCGTACCCGCCGGGCGCGCGGCCCGGACGTGCAGGAAGTGCAGCTTCCGGCCGCCGACGACGGCCAGGTGCTGGGGGTACGCGTTGAGCTCGGCTTCGCGAGCGCGCCAGTCGTACCCGTCGTGCCAGTAGGACACCAGGTCCCGCAGGTAGTCGGGGTCGACGCCGCCCTGCCACGGCTGGTTGCCGCTGCGGTCGGTGAATCGGGTACGGGCCAGTCGGGCCCGTAGGTCGTTGAGGACCGCATCGGGCACGTCGATGC
The DNA here is from genome assembly GCF_018070305.1 of Micromonospora sp. M51. Classification (NCBI taxonomy): domain Bacteria; kingdom Bacillati; phylum Actinomycetota; class Actinomycetes; order Micromonosporales; family Micromonosporaceae; genus Micromonospora; species Micromonospora sp. M51. The sequence continues at coordinate 1,957 of NZ_JAGPXZ010000213.1, forward strand.
GGAAGGAAGAGAAAGACATTGGTCCTCCGACAAGGAGGGCGCTCCCCGACGCGGAAGGTCAGCTGAGGGGGACGGCGGAGAGGAGCGCCCAGGAATGACGATGGGTGGTCACCGGGCTCACCTCCTCTCGTGGCTGACGAAGATCACTCTAGCCGAGGGGGTCGGGGAGTCGGCCCCGGGTCGGAAACCTCGACCGGGTACGCGGCGGGTACGCCTCGCAGTGCTCGGCCCAGTGCTGGGCGGCGGTGGCCAGGGCGTCCGCGGAGACGGTGAGGATCAGCGGGTAGATCGCGCTGGACGGGCGGCGCATCCACGGTGGCAACGACTCGGCGGAGAACTCCACGATCAACTCCAGCCGGCGGCGGCGCAGCACCCGGCTGCGCAGGGCCAGGTTGGGTTCGGTGAACCGGACCATCGCCGGTGGCGCGCTCAACGCGAGGGCGGCGGTGGCCTGCCCGTGCAGCCAACCGCCGAGCGCGCGGGCCTCCTCGACCATCAGGCTGGGGTAGTGGTGTGACCAGGTCTGACCGTCGGCGGTGCGGGCGTCCACCTCGATGAGCAGCCAGTCGTGCCAGCCGGGCGTGGCCCCGTCGGGGTCGTCGGGCGGGTCGATGCCCGGCTGGTAGCCGACGGGGCGTATCCGCACCCGGGCGCCATCGTCGGACCGGATCTCCACTCGATCATTCTGGCCGAGCGAAGCGGACTTCAGGCCCCGAATCGGTCACTTCGTGATGATCCGCCGCACGCCCCTGTGCTCGGCACAGGCGTGGGACCGACCCCCGGCCAGGCTGACCGAGCCGTCGCGGCACTGCACCAGGTAGCCGCGACCCGCCCAGAACTGCGGTACGCAGTCGAACCAGTCGCACACCTCGGCGGCCGGTTTGCGGATCCGCGTGCCGCCGCAGAAGCCGTACCCCAGGGGGTTTTCCGGTGCCCCGCAGCGCGGGTCGGTGGTCGCGCTGGGCGAGGGGCGCGGTGACTTCTTCTGCTTCGGTGGTGGGGTCTTCAGCGCGAGCGCCGGGTCGACCGGGTGGATCAGCGCCGGTGCCCCGCTGGGGGTGGGCGCCGGGGTGGCGGCGGCGGCGACCTCCGCGCCGCCGGTCGGGTCGGACGGGTCCGACTCGATCAGCGCCGCCGGCACCAGCAGCGCGATGGCCGCCGCCACCGCGATGCTCCTGCGACCACCGGGTACGAACGACGACAGTCGGGCCTGCCCGGGGGTGGCCACCGCCGGCCGGAACGGCTTGAGCTGGGCGTGCTCGGCGATCAGTTCGTCGAGCTGGGCGAGCACCGCGGAGCGCTGTTCGATCGCGTCGGCGAAGGCCAGGGTGAGCTTGAACCGGAAATCCGGCGCGGCGTCGGTGGGCAGCAGCAACCCGGAGGTACGCCGCCGGTCCAGCACCTGGATCAGGGTGACCGGTGCGGTCGGGTCGTGGGCCAGGCCGGTCATCCGGCCGTACGCCCAGTCGCGTCGGCCGCGTCCGCCGAGCAGCACGAGCCGACGACTGGTGATCACGGCCATGCCGGCGTCGGTGACGCGGACGCCGTCGGGGCGGCGTGGACGCAGCGGCCCGGTTCGCGGGTCGACATGCAGGTCCGGCGCGGGCAGCACTGTGGTGTGTCGCACCTCGACCAGTTGCGCTGCGGGCAGTGCCCAGAGCACCACCTCGTCGCCGGCCAACTCCAACGGCAGGCCGGCGCCGGCAGCCGCCGAACCCTGGAAGTCGGCGGCCAGGGCGCGCAGCCGCCGTAACTCGTCGTCGCGTCGCCGCCACGCCGTCTCAGCGCCACGGAACGTGCTGACCCGCCGCACGTTCTGCCGGTGCGCCCACCGGTACCGCCATGTGGAACCCGTCGAATCAGTCTTTGCCACGCCGACTCCTTCGCCGCGCAGGCCACCAATCTGGGTGTCGTCGGGTTCAACAGGTGCGGCACGGCACCCGGACACGTCGAAACGGGCGAAGTATCCGATCGGCGGAGCAATCAGCACGATAGGGGGATACTGGTGCCGACGTTCATGTTCTCCGAGGGGGTGACGGTCGTGCCGGCAGTCACGCTGCCCGGGGTCGTGATCGGGGTCGACATCGGCACCACCAGCACCAAGGCCGTCGCGTACGACACCGACGGGCGGCAGCTCGGCAGCCACCTGGCCGGCTATCCGATGAACAACCCGCAACCGGGCTACGCCGAGCAGGACCCGCAACTGATCCTCGATGCGGTGCTCAGGTCGATCAGCATCGTCGTGGCCGAGCTGGTGCAGCCGGTGGTCGGGTTGTCGTTCAGCTCCGCGATGCACAGCCTGATCGGGTTGGATCCTGACGGCAACCCCCTCACCCCGTCGCTGACCTGGGCCGACTCGCGCTCCACCCGGCAGGCCGAGCGGTTGCGGGCGGCACCGTCGGGGCTGGCCCTGCACCGGCGTACCGGCACGCCGATGCATCCGATGTCGCCGTTGCCCAAGCTGCTCTGGTTCGCCGAGCAGGAGCCGAAAATCTTCCAGCGGGTGGCGCACTGGGTGGGCATCAAGGACTGGGTGTTACTGCGGCTCTGCGGCACGCTGGTCACCGACCACTCGATCGCCTCGGCCACCGGCCTGCTCGACATCCACACCCTGGAGTGGGACGACGAGGCGCTACGCATCGCCGGCATCACCGCGGAACAGCTTCCGCAGCTCGTCGCCACCACCGCCGTGCTGCCCAACCTCACCCCGCAGAGCGCGGCCCAGACCGGCCTGCCGGAGCGCACCCCGGTGGTGGTCGGCGCGGGCGACGGGCCGCTGGCGAACCTGGGCCTGGGCGCTGTGCACCCCGGCATGGTGGCCTGCTCGATCGGCACCAGCGGCGCGATGCGGGTGATGGTCGAGCGGCCCGGCGTGGACCCGCTCGGCGGGGTGTTCTGCTACGCGCTGACCGAGCAGCGTTGGGCGGTCGGCGGCGCGATCAACAACGGCGGCATCGTGCTCAAGTGGGCCGGCGCGGCGCTCGCCCCGGACCTGGGCGAGCACGCCGAGGAGGAGCTGGTCGCGCTGGCGGCCCGCGCGCCGGTCGGCTCGGGCGGGCTCATCATGCTGCCGTACCTGCACAGCGAACGGGCACCACACTGGAGCGCCCTGCCGCGTGGCGCGTACGTGGGGTTGACCCACGCGCACCGCCGTGAGCATCTGGTGCGGGCCGCGCTGGAGGGTGTCTGTCAGCAACTCGCGCTGGTGCTCAGCTCGGTGCGCGCGGCCGGTAACGAGGTTCGCGAGGTCCGGGCCGGTGGCGGCTTCGCCCGCAGCGGCCTGTGGCGGCAGATGCTCGCCGACGTGCTCGGCCTGCCGGTGAGCTTCCCGGCCGCACACGAGGGGTCGAGCTTCGGCGCGGCGCTGCTCGGCATGGAGGCGCTCGGGCTGATCCCCAGCATCGACGTCGCCGCCGACCTGGTGCAGATCGAGGAGACGATCCGCCCCGACCCGGCCGCCGCCGCCACCTACGCGGCGCTGCTGCCGCTCTTCGCCGAGCTGTACGACGCCCTCACGCCCACCTTCGCGTCGATCCGTCGGATGGCACCCGGCCTGCCCACCGGTCTCGAATCACCGGCGTGACCGGGTCGACCCGCGCCGGTCAGGGCGCCTCGACGCCGGAGATCAGGTAACGCCGCACGTCGGCGTCGAGGATGGCCACTTCCGGCCCGTCGTCCGGCCCGGAGCCACGGAACGCCTCCAACTGCTCCGCGGACTCCCAGCGCTCGTAGACGTGGATCCGGCCGGGCTCCAACGGGTCGGCCGCCAGCAGGAAGTCGAGGCAGCCGGCGGTGGCGCGGGCCTGCGCGATGACCTGCGCGCAGCCGGACAGGTAGGCCTCGCGTGCGGCCGGTTCGACCCGCAGACTGCCAGCGATGATCAACAAGGTGGGCCTCCAGGGATCGGGATTGCTGATGAGCATGATGCCTGTGAGTCATTGTGATGTCTCTGTGTCATCACGCTCGTCAGGACATCGCCGCCCAGACGGGTGACGCCGGTCCCGCCGGCCTCACCAGCCTCCGGCGCTTCATATCGTGCAAACGTGAAAAAAAGCGACAAGAGGCGCTCATCTTCCCTGCTGGGGAACTCTGCCCGCGTACCAGTGAAGGTGCTGTCGGCGGCGGTCGCGCTCGCGGTGCTCGCGACGACCGGGCCGGCCACCGCCGACGACCCGGGCCGCGGGCCCGCCGCGGATCAGGCACAGCCGACCGGGCCGGGGTACGGCGGTGACGGCCGGAGCCACGAACCGGGATTGGACCCGACACCGGAGCGCCCACCGACCAGCGAGGTGTCCTGGCTGTCCTTTCCCGGCGGGGTGTTCGCAGTGGACTCGCTCGGGCACACCGTGCGCTACCGCGCCTGCGACGGGGACACCGGCCGGGTCGCCGACCCGACCATGCGGGTCGCCGCCGGGGTGGCCAGCGGCGTTGTCGTCGTCGGCGGCACCGCCTACCGATACCGGGTGCCGCTGGTCGGGCGCAGCGAGGGCACGCTGGAGGTGATCCCACAGCACCGCCCACCGACGACGCTGACCGGCGTGGTGGTCACCAGCCCGCAGCCGCCCACCGACCCGGTCGCCGGGGCCCGGCTGTTCCCGCTCAGCGGGCAGCTCGCCCGGGTGGTCGCCGACGCGAGCCTCAACCCGGCCGGGGCCACCGTCCGTGACCTGTCCGGCCGCTACGGCGACCAGCAGATCGCCGTCAACGGGTCGCTGCGCCCCAAGGCGGCCAGCGTGATCAAACTCTGGATCCTGGTCGAGCTGCTGCGCCGAGTGGACTGTGGACAGATCTTCCTCGACGACGGGGTGCTGGTCACCCCCGAGGGTGTGGTCGGCGGCACCGGTCAACTCCAGTTCGAGACGTTCCCGCAGGTGGTGACGGTGCACCGGCTCGCCCAGTACCTGATCAAGTACAGCGACAACGTGGCCGCGAACGTGCTGATCACCTACCTGGGTGGGTTCGCCCCGGTCAACGCGCTGATCGACTCGATGAACCAGCGGTCCACCATCCTGGCCCGCCGGATGCTCGACAGCGCCGCCGCACAACGCGGCGAGGAGAACTACACCAGCCCGGACGACGTGGTGTCGCTGCTCGGCGCGGTCTGGGACGGCGAGATCCTCACCCCCGCCTCCCGTGACCTGATGATCGGGTTCATGCGGGAACAGACCCTGAACACGAAGATCCCGGCGGCGTTGCCGCCCGGCGTGCCGGTGGCGCACAAGACCGGTGACCTGCCGGACGCCTCACACGACGTCGGCTACTACCTGATCCCCGGCACCGAAACCGCCGTCGCCTTCCTCACCGCCGGGCCGATGGCCACCGGCGACGAGACGGTCCGACGGATGGCCCGCACCGTCTACGACTTCCTGGTCGACCCGGCCGACGGGGCGGTCGAGGAGTGAGCTGGCGTCAGGCGCCGGGGATGTTCGCCGGCGGGTCCTCGCCGACCAGGTCGGCGGCCGGCGGGTCGGCCGACACCGACAGCCCGAAATCCGAGTACGTCAGGTCGAGCTGGGCGACCTCCGACTGCTCGCTCGCCAGCTCGATGCGGTAACGGACCAGCCGCCCCTGCTCGTCGACGGCAGCGGTGAACGGGACCGCCCCGGCCCGGTCACCGAGCACGCCTCCGACCCCCTCCCCCAGCACCGCGCTGCTCTGGCGCAGGTCCAGCGTGCCCGCGTACTCCCGGGTGGCGGTCTGGCGGACGGCGGTCGCCGTGCCGAGCGTGTCGGCCAGCCGGGTGTTGTCCAGGCCCTGCTTGGCGGGGGGTGAACCCGGAGCGCCGACATGCCACCAGGTCTTGCCGTCCCAGACCGGAACGCGCCGGTCCGGGGCGCTGACCCGCACGTAGACGTCCGGCCCGGTGGTGAGCCGTTCGATCTTCACCTCACCGGTGGGCACCTTCAGGGAGGTGGTCTCCAGCCCTCGCTTCGCCTTCGGGTCCCAGAGCACGACGGTGCCGTCCCCGCCCGTCGTCCCGCCGCTGCTCAACGTCAGCTTGTAGGTCTGCTGGTCGACCTTCCCGGCGGCGGCCCTGAGCACACCGACCCCGTCGGTCGGGTCCGCCGACGCCGCCGGACGACCCGCGTCGGGCTCATCCCCGGTGGCCACGAGTGTCCACACCCCCGCGGCGACCGCCACGACCAGGATGACACCAGCGGCGATCAGCTTCGGTTTCTGCACTGTCATCTCCCCGGGGTGGTGCGGTCCGGCCAGAGTAGCCGGACCGCACCTGCCGTTGTTCCCGGTCGGCCTGCCGGCCCGCTGTTGGTCCCGGTCGGCCGGCCGGCCGATCAAGCCCGGCTGATCGCGTTCGCGTGGATCGCCTCGTGCAGATACGC
>NZ_JAGPXZ010000214.1:0-8265 GCF_018070305.1 Micromonospora sp. M51
ACGCCCGGATGCTGGTCGCCGGCGAGCCGACCGACAGTCGTGACCTGGTGGTCGGTGACGCCTTCGGGCACCTGGTGGTGCCCTGGCACCTGGCCACCCGGGAGATGGCCGCCGACGTCCGCCGAGTGACCCGCCCCGGCGGCGTGTACGTGCAGAACGTCATCGACTACCCGCCGCTGCGGTTCATCCGCGCCGAGCTGGCCACGGTGGCCGCCGAGTTCAGGCACGTCGCGTTGATCGCGCCGCCGGAGGCGCTCGCCGAGGAGCAGGGCGCGAACTTCCTCATCGTCGGCTCCGACGCGCCGCTGCCACTGGAGGCCGTCCGGGCCCGGTTGGACGAGGTGGACCCGAAGGTCAGCCTGCTCAGCGGCGCGGCGTTGACGGACTTCGTCGGTACGGCGATGGTGTTGACCGACGACTACGCCCCGGTGGACCAACTGCTGGCCACCGCCTGAACGGGTGACATCCTGACCGATTCCGATCGTCCAGGTGTAGGTGGGGCGTTCCTGGGCAACAACGCTCACCATGGGTGGTGGGGACCGGAACGGCGCGCAGCTGCTCGATGAGCGGTACCGGCTGATCGAGCAGCTCGGCGCGGGCGGGATGTCGGTGGTCTGGCGTGGCTACGACGAGGTGCTCGGCCGCCAGGTCGCGGTGAAGGTGCTGGCCTCCCGGCTGGCCAGCGACCGGGCGTTCCGCCACCGCATCCGGATCGAGGCGCAGGCCGCCGCGCGGCTCTGTCACCCCAACATCACGAACGTGTACGACTACGGCGAGTCCCAGCAGGTCGGGCTGACCGTGCCGTACGTCGTGATGGAGCTGGTCGACGGCGGTTCGCTGGCCACCCGGTTGGGCCGGGAGAGCCGGCTGCCGTGGCGGGAGGCGGTGACCATCGGCGCCGAGGTCAGCTCGGCGCGGGCCACCGCGCACGCCCGCGGTGTGGTGCACCGCGACGTGACCCCGGGCAACGTCATGCTCACCTCGACCGGGGTGAAGGTGGTCGACTTCGGCATCTCCGCGCTCGTCGGGGAGAGCGAGAAGGGCCCGGACGGCGCGCTGTTGGGCACTCCCGCGTACCTCGCCCCGGAACGGCTGGACAACGGCCAGGTCTCCCCGGCCACCGACGTGTACGCCGTGGGGCTGCTGCTCTACCGGATGCTCACCGGCCGGCTGCCGTGGCAGGCCAGCACCACCACCCAGATGCTGCGCGCCCACATGTACAACGACCCGGACCCGATGCCCCCGGTGCCGGGCCTGCCGGACGAGGTGACCGACCTGGTCCGGCGGTGCCTGGCCAAGCAGCCCGGTGACCGCCCGCCGACCGCCGAGCTGGCCCGGACCCTCGCCGAGTCGGCCGGGATGCTCGCGGCGGTGCCGGTCTCGCCGGCCGCCGGAACGGTGGACCCGGAGACGCTGGCCAGCGCGGGCACCACGATCCTGCCCTGGTCCGCGGCGACCGACGCGTTGCCGTTGTCGCGGACCCGCAACCGGGCCCGGCGGGGGCACCGGCGTCGTCGGCGGGTGGAGGCCGGGGTGGCCGCCGTCGGGCTGATCGCGGTCACCGGGGCGATGTGGGGGTTCACCTCGCGCAGCCCGGCCAGTGGTGGGGACCGGCCGACCACCGAGGCGCGGATGGGTCTGCCGACGACGGTGCCCTGCGAGGTGGCGTACGCGCTGCGCAGCGACTCCGGCAAGGACTTCGCCGCCGAGCTGACCCTGACCAACAGTGGCAAGCAGGAGCTGCGGGACTGGACGATGAGCTTCACGTTCCCCGGCCAGCAGACGGTGACGAAGGCGGATCCGACGCCGGTGCAGCAGCAGGGGAGGACCGTGCTGATCCGACCGGCGGCGCAGCGCACCACGCTGGCGCCCGGCGCCGCCGAGAAGCTCACCCTAACCGGGAAGTACAGCGGCGCGAATCCGCTGCCTGTCGAGTTCCGGCTCGGTGACACGACCTGTGGGGTGCGTGTCTCCGGGGTGGCCGGCAGCATGCCCGTCACCGTCGCGCCGACCAAGGCGGCCACCACGGCGAAGGCTCCGCCGAAGAAGACGACGGTACGCAGCGGTGGCGGTTCGGGCGGCGGCGCGACGAAGGCGAAGCCGCCGAAGGCTCCCGCGAAGCCGGGCAAGGGGAAGGGCGGGGGTGGTCCGGGAAAAGGCTGAAGGACCCCGGTGGCCACCCGGTGAAGGTCACCAAGGGCCACGGCCGCGACACCTGACCGGTCAGCGCAGCCCCGCGAACCGCTGCACCTGGTCGATTCCGCCCTCGACGATGAGCACCCCGCCCTGCGGAAGCGTGGTGTCGTCGGAGGTGTACCGGAAGCGTTCGCCCGGCAGCTTGGCGCCGACCACGCGTATCCCGTAGCGCTCCTCCGGTCTCAGGTCGATCAGGGTGCGCCCGACCAGGGATTCGGGCACCCGGACGGTGGCGATCGCGAAGTCGTCGTCGAACTCGATGAAGTCGAGCAACCGGCTCACGATCAGGTGGGCGACCCGGTCCCCGGTCTCGGCCTCCGGGAAGATCACGTGGTGCGCGCCCACCGACGCCAGGATCTTGGCGTGCTTCTGCGAGGTGGCTCGGGCCCAGATCTGCGGCACACCCAGCTCGACCAGCGCCAACACGGTGAGCACGCTCGCCTCCACCGAGGCCCCGATGGCCACCACGGCCCGTCCGAAACCGGTGATGCCCAGCTGCCGCAGCGCACCGTCCTCGGTCGAGTCTGCCTGAACCACCCGGTCGAGCTGCGCCGACCAGCGCTGCACCTTCTCCGGGCTGCGGTCGATGGCCAACACCTCACGGTTCATCCGGCTCAGCGACCCGGCCAGGTGGCAACCGAACCGACCCAGCCCGATCACCACGATGCCGCCGTTGTCCGCCTGTCTAGCCGACACCTCGGACCTCCCGCCTGCTAGCCGACAATTGGTTGCTCCTGTGGATAGCGGTAGAGCCGGCGTCGGGTGTTCAGGGCGATCGCCGACCCCAGGGTGAGCGTCCCGACCCGGCCGATGAACATCAGCACTGTCAGCACCAGTTGGCCACCGGCCGGCAGGTCGGCCGCCAGGCCGGTGGTCAGGCCGGTGGTGCTGAACGCGCTGGTGACCTCGAACAGGGCCGAGACGAAGCGGACGCCCTCGGTGAGCAGCAGCAACAGCATGGTTCCGGCCGTCACCAACGCGACACTGAGCAGCGCCACCGTGACCGCCTGCCGTTGGCTCGCGGTGGCCACCCGCCGGTGCCCGATCATCACGTCGGGCTCCCCCCGCAGCTCCGCCCAGATGGTGAACGCCAGCAGGAAGAACGTGGAGACCTTGATGCCTCCGGCCGTGCTGGCGCTGCCGCCGCCGATGAACATCAACACGATCAGCAGGGGATAGGTCTCCTCCTGGAGGGCGGCGATGTCCAGGACGCTGAAGCCGCCGGTGCGGCTCAGCGCGATCTGGGTGAACGACGCGAGGATCTTGCCCGATACGTCGTACTGGCCGATCGTGTCCGTGTTGGTCCACTCGGCGGCGAGCAGGCCCGCGAAGCCGACCAGCAGCAGCACCACGCTGCCCCAGATGGTCAACTTCGTCGCCACCGCCCAGCGCGTCGGCTGCCGCCACTCGCGGACCGCCTCGAACAGCGCGGGAAACCCGAGACCGCCGATGATCGCGCCGAGCGCCAGGGGTAGCGACACCCATGGGTCACGGCTGAAGGCCAGCAGGCCGTCGGTGTAGAGCGCGAAGCCACCGTTGTTGAACGCCTGCACGGCGTGGAAGACACCTGACCAGAGGGCCTGCCCGAACGAGTAGTCGTAGGCCAGCCAGAGCCGACCGGTGACCAGCACGGTCATCACCGCCTCGCAGGCGAAGACGGTCAGCGCGATCCGGCGGAGCAACCGGCCCACCTCGGCGATGCCGAACTCCGCCGTCTCGGCCTGCACCAGCAACCGGTTGCGCAGCCCGAGTTGACGGGAGACCACCAGGATGACCAGCGCCGCGACGGTGAGGATGCCGAGGCCGCCGAGCTGGGTGAGCAGGGTGATCACCACCAGTCCCCAGCCGGACCAGTAGTTCGGCGTATCGGTGATTGCCATGCCGGTGACCGACACGGCCGAGGTGGCGGTGAAGAGCGCGGTGACCACTGGCGCGTGCTGGTGCTCGACTGTTGCCCAGCGGGCCATGAGCAACCCGGTCCCGAACAGGATCGGCACCAGGAACGCGAACGGCACCAGCCGCACGGGATTGCGGAGAAACCGGCGCACCAGACAATCTTCCTGTCCGCCCACGTCTCTGGAGCGGGAACGGACATTCCGGAGATTCACCTGCCCCCGCCGACGCCGCCCGCCCGGCACGAACCACGACGGGCCCGGCGGCGGCCGAATGGGGCGAATGGCGCGGGGCGACACACGGTTCGGGTGGTCCGTGGAGGTTCGGGCCATCGAGGACGTGGGCTCCCGGCTGGTAGTGCAGGCCGTTGTAACCCTTGGCCACCTCATTCCTGTTACTTGTGTGTTTCCGCCACATAGCTCGTGGGTGACGTCACTTCTAGCGTGGGCCGTCACAAAGAAGTTCTCTCCCTCCGAGTCCTCATGTGGAGTCGCAATGACGGTCCGGACGACGCGGCGGGTGTTCCTCTCCGCCGCCACGATGATGGCCGCGGCGTTGGCCGCCACGGCCTGTGGCAGCCCGCAGGACACCGCCACCGGCGGCGGCGACAGTGCCGCGCCGGTCAAGGTCGGCCTGGTGTACTCCCAGTCGGGAGCCCTGGCCAGCTACGGAAAGCAGTACATCGAGGGGTTCAAGGCGGGGCTGGACTTCGCCACCGAGGGCACCGGCAAGGTCGGTGACCGGAAGATCGAGGTGACCGAGGTCGACGACGCGGGAGACCCCGCCAAGGCGGTCTCCGCGGCAAAGGACCTGATCGGTAAGGGCACGAAGATCATCGCCGGTTCCACCGCCTCCGGCGTGGCGCTCCAGGTCGCGCCGATCGCGGCGCAGAACAAGGTTCTGTTCATCTCCGGCCCGGCCGCCACCGACGCGGTGACCGGTGCGAACAAGTACACGTTCCGCTCCGGCCGGCAGTCCTACCAGGACGTGGTGACCGCCAAGTCGTTCATCGGCGACCCGACCGGCAAGAAGGTGGTGGTCTTCGCCCAGGACGGCGCGTTCGGCGACGCCAACGAGGCGGCCGTCAAGGCCGTCATCGGTAGCGCCGGTGCCACAGTGAGCAGTGTCCGGGCCCCGGCGAGCGCCACCGAGTTCACCCCGTTCGCCAGCCAGATCAAGGCGGCCAAGCCCGACCTGCTCTTCGTCGCCTGGGCCGGCACCACCGCCCCGGCCATGTGGCAGACCCTCGACCAGCAGGGCGTGCTCTCGTCCACCACTGTCGTCACCGGCCTGGACATCCGCGCCTCGTGGCCGACCTTCGGCGCCGCCGGCGCGAAGATCTCCTTCCTGTCGCACTACTTCGACGGCGCCAGCGACACCGAGGCCAGCAAGGCGCTCAAGGCCAAGGTGAACACCATCGACCTGTTCCACCCGGACGGTTTCGCCGCCGCCCAGATGGTGGTCCGCGCGGCGCAGGAGGGCGGGGACGACGTCGACAAGATGGTCACCGCGCTGGAGGGCTGGACCTTCGACGGGGTCAAGGGCAAGATGACCATCCGCGCCGCCGACCACGCTCTGCTCCAGCCGATGTTCCAGGCCAAGCTCACCGGCAGCGGCACCGACTTCACGGCGACCGCGCAGAAGAGCCTCACCGGTGACGAGTCGGCGCCGCCGGCCGTGGCGATGAAGGGCTGACCCATGCTCGCCACCCGTGGTCTGACCTGGCGGATCGGTGAGGTCGCCATCGTCGACAGCGTCTACCTCGACCTCGCGCCCGGGGAGTTCCTGGGCGTGATCGGGCCGAACGGCGCCGGCAAAACCTCACTGTTCAACCTGATCACCGGCCTGCGTCGGGCCACGGAGGGCCGGGTCACCCTGGACGGGCAGGACATCGGCGCGCTCGCGCCGCACCGGCGGGCCCGCCTCGGCCTGGGTCGTACCTTCCAGGCGTCCTCGGTCTTCGGCTCGCTGAGCGTGCGGGAGAACGTCCGGCTCGCCGTGCAGGCGCACCGCGGGGGTTCGATGGCACTGTGGCGGCGGGCGGCGGCCGACCGGGAGGTCGCCGCCGCCGCCGACGCGGCGCTCGACCGGGTGGGCCTCGCCCACCGGGGTACGGCCCTCGCCGGCACCCTGGCCCATGGTGAGAAGCGCACGTTGGAGATCGCCCTGCTGCTCGCCGGTGAACCGCGGGTGATGCTGCTGGACGAGCCGATGGCCGGGGTCAGCGCCGAGGACGTGCCCGAACTGGTCGCCGTCATCAAGTCGTTGACCGGCGACGGCGGCCGGGCGGTGCTGATGGTCGAGCACCACATGGACGTCATCCTGGAGTTGGCCGACCGCATCGCCGTCATGCACCACGGCGCGCTGCTGGCCTGCGACACCCCGGAGACGGTGATGGCCAACCCCACTGTGCAAGAGGCCTACCTGGGGGAGTCGCTGTGAGCGCGAGGAGTGAGCCGGGTTTGCGAGCCCCGCAGTCGCGAACGGAGGCGGCTCAGCTGGAACCCGTTCTCAGTGTGGAGGACCTGTCGGTCCGAATCTCCGGGCTGCACATCCTCCAGGGGGTGTCCTTCACTGTCGCCCCGACCGGCGTGACCGTCCTGCTCGGCCGCAACGGCGTCGGCAAGACCACCACGCTGCGCGCGATCGTCGGCCTCACCCCACCCACCGGGGAGGTGCGCGGCACCATCCGGATGGGTGCGCAGAGCCTGCTGGCCCGGCCCACGCACCGGCTGGTCCGCGGTGGGCTCGGCTACGTGCCCGAGGACCGCTGCGTGTTCGCCGGCCTCACCGTCGCCGAGAACCTGCGGCTCGCCGAGCGGCGCGGCACCACCCCGGCGTACGACAAGGTTTTCGCGCTCTTCCCGGAGCTGGACCGGCGCGGACGGCAACGGGCCGGTTCGCTCTCCGGAGGGCAGCAGCAGATGCTCGCCATCGGCCGGGTGCTGCTCAACGACAACCGGCTGCTGCTCGTCGACGAGCCGACCAAGGGGTTGGCCCCGAAGGTGGTGACCGAGGTGGCCGAGGTGTTGGAACGGGTCGCTGGGTCGGTGCCGGTGCTGCTCGTCGAGCAGAACCTGGCAGTGGTCCGTCGACTGGCCCGCGACGCGGTGGTGTTGGCCGCCGGCAAGGTCGCCTGGACCGGCGACGCCCACGAGCTGCTGTTGGAGACCGCGTTGACGAAGTCGTTGCTCGGTGTCGGCTCGGCGGAGGTGTCCACGCCGAGCGCGAGGAGTGAGCTTGCGAGCCCCGCAGTCGCGAGGAAGGACCAGCTCTGATGGGGACCGTGATCCTGTTGACGTTGACCGGGCTGGGCCTGGCGGCGCTGTACTTCCTGGTCGCCTCCGGCCTGTCGCTGGTCTTCGGCCTGGCCGACGTGTTGAACTTCGCGCACGGGCTGTTCCTCGGTGTGGGCGCGTACGGCACCTGGTGGGCGGCGGGCAACCTGCCGGGCGCCGGCCCGGACGGGTTCGGCTTCGTGTTCGCTGTCGCCTTCGGGGTGGCCGCCGGCACGCTGGTGGCGATCCTGGTCGAGCTGGTGCTGATCCGCCCGTTGTACTCCCGCACCATCGAGCAGGTGCTGGTCACCGTCGGCCTGTCCCTGGCCGGGGTGGCGTTGTTGCAGGCCACCTGGGGTGCCGACGCCCGGCCGTTCCCACGTCCGGACTGGACCCGGCAGGTGACCGGGATCCTCGGCGCGCAGGTGCCCAACGGTGGCCTGCTGCTGATCATCGCGGCGGTGCTGGTGCTCGGTGCGATCCTGGCGTTCCTGCGCTGGACCCGGTACGGCCTGGTGATCAGGGCCGGGGTGGAGAACCGGGAGATGGTGACCGCGCTGGGCATCGACGTCCGCAAGGCGTTCACGCTGGTCTTCGCGATCGGTGGGGCGGCGGCGGCGCTCGCCGGCGCGCTCGGCGGGGTCTACTTCGGCACCGTGTCGCCCGGGCAGGGCGGCTCACTGCTGATCTTCGCGTTCATCGTGGTGGTGATCGGCGGGATGGGCTCGGTGGTCGGCTCCGCGTACGCGGCGGTCGTGGTCGGGCTGGTGCAGCAGTTCGTCAACTACTACGGCACGTCCGGGCTGGGCGACATCTGCGTGGTCGGGCTGCTGGCCGTCGTGCTGCTGCTCCGCCCACAGGGCATCGCCGGAAAGGTGGCAACGGCATGACGGTGATC
>NZ_JAGPXZ010000215.1:0-8260 GCF_018070305.1 Micromonospora sp. M51
CCTTCTTCGAGACCATGGTGGTTGCCGACCACGACCCCGCTCGCGCCCAGCGGGCGGTCGCCGGGCATGGTGACCGCTTCGTCGCCGCCCAGGTGGACGCCGCCTCGGCCAACGCGGTCACCGCGCTGTGCCGGGAGCACCGGATCACGCACGTGCTCAACGCCGTCGACCCGCGCTTCGTCATGCCGATCTTCAACGGCGCGTTCGCGGCCGGCGCGGACTATCTGGACATGGCGATGTCGTTGTCGCACGCCGAGACCGGCGTGAAGCTCGGTGACGAACAGTTCGCACTGGCCGACACCTGGTCGACTGCCGGTCGGCTCGCGCTCTGCGGCATCGGGGTCGAGCCCGGCCTGTCGGACGTGTTCGCCCGGTACGCCGCCGACGAGCTGTTCAGCGAGATCGACGAGATCGGTGTTCGGGACGGGGCGAACCTCACCGTCGACGGGTACGACTTCGCGCCCTCGTTCTCCATCTGGACCACCATCGAGGAGTGCCTCAACCCGCCAGTCGTCTGGGAGCGGGACCGGGGCTGGTTCACCACCGAACCGTTCTCCGAGCCGGAGGTCTTCCACTTCCCGGAGGGCATCGGGCCGGTCGAGTGCGTCAACGTCGAACACGAGGAGGTGCTGCTCATCCCGCGCTGGGTCAACGCCCGGCGGGTCACCTTCAAGTACGGCCTCGGCGACGAGTTCATCGAGGTGCTCAAGACACTGCACAAGCTCGGCCTGGACGCGGTCTCCCCGGTGCGGGTCCGCGGGGTCGAGGTCTCCCCGCGTGACGTGGTGGCCGCGAGTCTGCCCGACCCGGCCACGCTCGGCGCCCGGATGCGCGGCAAGACCTGCGCCGGCACCTGGGTACGCGGCCTCGGCCCGGACGGGCGACCCCGCGAGGTCTACCTGTACCACGTGGTCGACAACGAGTGGTCGATGCGGGAGTACGGGCACCAGGCGGTGGTCTGGCAGACCGCCGTCAACCCGGTCATCGCCTTGGAGTTGCTCGCCACCGGCGCGTGGGCCGGTGTCGGGGTGCTCGGGCCGGAGGCGCTGCCCCCGATGCCCTTCCTCGACCTGCTGAACGGATACGGCTCCCCCTGGGGCCTGCAGGAACGGTGACCGGCCACCCCGGACGGCATTGACAGCGGCCGTACTCATAGTGATCATATTGATGCGCTGCGGCCACACGGGGGCCTGCAGACCAATCTCTGGAGGGCCACCATGGGTCGTGCCATGTCCGCACTCGCTCTGGGCGTCACCGCTCTCGCCGCCGCAGTCCTGGTTGACACCGCACCCGCGTACGCCGCCACAGAGGAATTGCGCCTCGACTTCGACGCCACTCCCACCGGGCAGATCGAGCCCGGTCCGTGGACGACCGGGTGCTTTGCCGACGTCGCCACCCCCGGCGACTCCGGCTGCATCGCGGTCGGTGCCCCGGGCGCCATCTCGCGTACGACCCGCCCCAGTGGTGGGGGCGCCAGCCCGGCGATCGCCTTCCCGGCCTCCGGTAGCGCCGTCGTCCAGGTCCCGGATGCCGCCAACCTCAACCCGGGCAGCCAGGACTTCACCATCAGCACCCTGGTGAAGGTTTCAGCCGGTCAGGTGACCAGCGGCGCCAACCTCATGCAGAAAGGCGTCTTCGCCGACCCGGCGCAGTGGAAGCTCCAGCTCGACGACGGCAAGCCGGGCTGCCGGATCGCCGGCACCGGCCCCAACGGGGCGGCGTCGCTGCTCATCACCGCCGACGCCTCCATCGCCGACCAGGGCTGGAAGTTCGTCCAGTGCAAGCGGCGCGGTGACGTCCTCAGCCTGATCGTCGGCAGTGAGACGGTGGCGTCCTCGACCGGTGCCACGATGACCATCACCAACACGGCGAAGGTCAACATCGGCGCCAAGGGACCGGGTCTGTCCAACAACGACCAGTTCCGCGGCGCAATGGACAACGCCCTCGTCAGCATCGGCTGATCCCGCCCGTCCCGTACTCTCGCGTCGTCCACTCGTTGTCGACGCGGGAGTACGGGCACCAGGCGGTGGTCTGGCATACCTCCCTCAACCCGGTCATCGCGTTGGAGTTGCCCGCCACCGGCGCGTGGGCCGGTGTCGGGGTGCGCGGCCGAGGGCGCTCCCCCCGACGCCTCGCTGGGGGTTGCAGGAGCGATGAACGCGTCCGGGTGACGGCATCGCGACAGTTTCGTCGCCGCGACGGGCGTCCGATCGCTCATCGAACCGATGCATGGTGATTTGCGGTTTTTGGTGGTGCTGACACCCGCACGATCGGCCCTGCCCCGCCGGCCTGGTGGGTTGCCGCGCCTATCGACTCGTCCCCCACAGGCGCGCCCCCCGACCCGTCCCGGGAAGCGAAAGGCGCAGGTGACGAACGCGACGGTGGATATTGCACACGGTATTTGCGACGACACTCATC
This sequence comes from Micromonospora sp. M51, assembly GCF_018070305.1. Classification (NCBI taxonomy): domain Bacteria; kingdom Bacillati; phylum Actinomycetota; class Actinomycetes; order Micromonosporales; family Micromonosporaceae; genus Micromonospora; species Micromonospora sp. M51. The sequence goes on from NZ_JAGPXZ010000215.1 coordinate 2,419, forward strand.
GCCGTGACGATGCAACCACCACAGAACCCGGGTCCGTCGCACCCGCCGCCGCCCGGCCAGCAGCCCCGGCCCAACTGGTTCCGTCGGACCACTCCCGCCGGTCGGGCCGCCGTGATCCTCGGCTCGGTGACCCTGTCGATCCTGCTGCTCTGCTGCACCGGCACCGCCATCGTCAGCGCGCTGACCGGCGAGCCGAAGCCGACCCAGACCGGCACCGCTGCCGAGCAGCCGCAGCAGCCCATCCTGGCCACACCCGGCGAGCCGACCGAGGAGGCGTCGTCGGCGGCTGCCGCACCCTCCACTGTGCCTTCGTCGGCACCCCCGTCGGTGGCACCCAGCGCGTCCAGCGCGGCGGCCGCGCCCGTGGTGCAGGTGACGACGGTGACGGAGCGGGCCACCATCCGGTACGGCGAGCGGACCGTCAAGGACTCGTCGCTGGCCCAGGGCAAGCGGGTCGTCCGCACCAAGGGCGTGAACGGGGTACGGACCCTGACCTACGAGGTGACCACCACCGACGGGGTGACGACGGGCAGGAAGCTCGTCAAGTCCGCCGTGACGAAGCAGCCGGTGACCCAGGTCGTCGCCGTCGGCACCAAGAAGCCGCAGGCGTCGAAGTGCGACCCGAACTACGGCGGCTGCGTCCCGATCGCCAGCGACGTCGACTGTCTGCCTGGCTCTGGTGACGGCCCCGGGTATGTCACAGGGCCCATCAAGGTCATCGGCGACGACATCTACCGCCTGGACAACGACAAGGACGGTTACGGCTGCGACTAATCAAGGGTCGCGCTCCTTGGTAACGCAACGTCACTCAGCTGAAGACTGATTGCGGTTGAAGCGGTATACCTCTGAGGCATAAATATGACTCAGAGGTATACCGCTCTCGGCACCGGTGGCCTCGGCCTTACGGGGCCAGGTGGGAGCGGATGAGGAAGCGGACGCCGTCGGGGGCTTCCAGGGAGAAGCCGCTGCCTCTGCCCGGCACCACGTCGACGGTCAGCGTGGTGTGTTTCCACAACTCCCACTGTGACGTCGACATCCAGAACTCGACCGGCTCAGCCACCCCGTCGACCGAGAGCGAGGCGAGCAGCACGTCGGACGCGCCGGTGCGGAACTCGCCCGCCGGGAAGCACATCGGGGCGCTGCCGTCGCAGCAGCCGCCGGACTGGTGGAACATCAGCGGGCCGTGCCGCCCCCGCAGCGACCGGATCAACTCGGCCGCGGCGGGGGTGACGGAGACGACCGGCATCAGAAGAAACCGAGCTTCTTGGTGGAGTAGCTGACCAGCAGGTTCTTCGTCTGCTGGTAGTGCTCCAGCATCATCTTGTGGTTCTCCCGGCCGATGCCGGACTGCTTGTACCCGCCGAACGCGGCGTGCGCCGGGTACGCGTGGTAGCAGTTGGTCCACACCCGTCCGGCCTGGATGGCCCGCCCGGCCCGGTACGCGGTGTTCATGTCCCGGCTCCACACGCCCGCGCCCAGCCCGTACAGGGTGTCGTTGGCGATCTTCACGGCGTCGTCGAGGTCGGCGAAGGAGGTCACCGAGACCACCGGCCCGAAGATCTCCTCCTGGAAGATCCGCATCGAGTTGTCGCCCTCGAAGATGGTTGGCTCAACGTAGTACCCGCCCGACAGGTCTCCGCCCAGGTCCGCGCGGGAGCCGCCGGTCAACACGCGAGCACCCTCCTGCCGGCCGATGTCCAGGTAGGACAGGATCTTTTCGAGCTGGTCGTTGGAAGCCTGCGCGCCGATCATCGTGTCGGTGTCCAGGGGGTGCCCCTGCACGATCTGCTCGGTGCGGGAGACCGCCGCGGCGAGGAAGTCGCTGTAGTGGCCCTGCTGGATCAGCGCCCGCGACGGGCAGGTGCAGACCTCGCCCTGGTTGAGGGCGAACATGGTGAAGCCTTCCAGCGCCTTGTCGAGGAAGTCGTCGGAGTGGGCGCTGACGTCGTCGAAGAAGATGTTGGGGCTCTTGCCGCCCAACTCCAGCGTGACCGGTTTGATGTTCTCACTGGCGTACTGCATGATCAGCCGCCCGGTGGTGGTCTCGCCGGTGAAGGCCACCTTTGCGACCCGGGCGGAGGACGCGAGCGGTTTGCCGGCCTCCACGCCGAAACCGTTGACGATGTTCAGCACTCCCGGTGGCAGCAGGTCCGCCACCAGGGACAGCCAGTAGTGGATGGACGCTGGTGTCTGCTCGGCCGGCTTGAGCACCACGGCGTTGCCGGCGGCCAGCGCGGGCGCGAGCTTCCAGGTCGCCATGAGGATCGGGAAGTTCCACGGGATGATCTGCCCGACCACGCCGAGCGGTTCGTGGAAGTGGTACGCCACGGTGTCGTCGTCGAGTTCGCCGAGTGAGCCCTCCTGGGCTCGGATCGCCCCGGCGAAGTAGCGGAAGTGGTCGATGGCGAGCGGAATGTCGGCGGCGAGGGTTTCCCGGACCGGCTTGCCGTTCTCCCAGCTCTCGGCGATGGCCAGGGACTCCAGGTTGTCCTGCATCCGGTCGGCGATCCGGTTGAGGATCAGCGCCCGTTCGGCCACCGGGGTCCGGCCCCAGGCGTCGGCGGCGCCGTGTGCCGCGTCGAGGGCCTTCTCCACGTCGGCTGCGGTGCCGCGGGCGACCTCGGTGAAGGTCTGCCCGGTGACCGGGGTCGGGTTCTCGAAGTAGGCGCCGCCGTGCGGCTTGACGTACTCGCCGCCGATGAAGTGGTCGTAACGGGACTGCCAGTGGGTGGGCGCGTCGTAGCGCGTCATGGTTACCTCCGCCGTCGTTGTGCGGGTGTGCCGACGGCGACGCTAGTTTCAGGAACGTTGCAGCCACGTTGCGCGCTGGAGGTCGTACTCCCCGGCGAGCTGGTCGATGCGCGCGAGGGCGAGGGGCCGACGCGGCGCGCCCACCGGCAGCGCCCGCGCCAGAGCCTGCCAGGCGGCGAGGTCGTCGGCGCCGGCCGGCGTCGCGGTCCAGGCGGCGAGCAGCGCCGGGTCCGCGGTGGCCAGCACGGCGGCGCGGAGGTGACCGTCGATCAGCCGGCGCAGTCGCGTCACTCCCGGTGCGTCCGAGCCGGGCAGCAACGGCCCGGGGTACGCGTCGAGCGCCCCCGCCGGATCGCCCTGGTCCAACCGGTCGGCGACGGTGGTGAAGTCGGCGCGGACGGTGCCGCGTAGCCGGTACGGGCGGGAGTCGAGCAACTCGGGGCCGAGCACTCGCCGCAACCGGGACAGCTCGGCACGAAGGGTTACCGGGTGCAGCCGGTCGTCGCCGTACAGGTCGAGGCCGAGTTGTTCACCGGTGCGTCCCTCGGGGTGCTGGAGCAGCAGCACCAGCAGTTCGCTGTGCCGTCGGCCGAGCCGGACGCGTCGACTGTCGAGCCGCAGCTCCGCCTCGTCGCGGCCGAGCGCGGTAACGGTGGCCACGCCGGGTTCCGGCGGTCGGTCGGCGGCGAGCTGCGCCTCGGCGGCCCGGGCGGTGGCCCGCACCAGCGCCAGGCTCTGCGGATTGGCCAGGTGGTCCCCGCCGGTGATGTCGATCGCGCCGAGCAGCCGCCCGGTGGCGGGGTCGTGGATCGGTGCGGCGGCGCAGGTCCACCGCTGGACCGGGCGACTGAAGTGCTCGGTGGCGAAGATCTGCACGCTGTGGTCGACGGCCAGCGCGGTGCCCGGCGCGTTGGTGCCGGCGTGCGTCTCGTCCCAACGGGCACCGGGCACGAAGTTCATCCGCTCGGCGTGCCGCAGCACACCCGGGTGCCCCTCGACCCAGAGCAGCCGCCCGTGCGCGTCGCAGACCGCCATCAGGTGCGCGCCGTCCTGGGCGATGCCGCCGAGCAGGTCCCGGAACAGCGGCAGGACCCGGGCCAGCGGGTGCGCCGCCCGGTACGCGGCCAGAACGTCGTCGGCCAGGTCGATCGGCGGGGTGGCCTCGGGGTCGAGCCGGGCCGAGCGTTCCCAGGAACGACGCACCACGTCCCGTACCCGGTGCGGGGCCGACCCGGCGGTCAGGAACGCCTCGTGGGCGGCGCCGACCTGCGCGATCCGCTCCGCCGGATCGACGCCGAACTCCAGGGCGAGCCACGGGTCAGCCATCGGGCGACCTCCTCGGCCCCCATCGTGACGCAGCTCACCCGCGAGCGCCAACCGCCGTGGTTGTCGGGGACGGACCACGCAGACGACGTGAGCCGGGAACGAAGCCGACATCCGCTGGCTGGCGATGGTTTGCCCGCTGGACACGCGCGTGGAGGATGGCTGCGGCGGGTGCTTACAGAACCCTTAACCCGGGCCTGCGACGGTATGCCGGGCAAGCCGAAATGGGGGAGCGGACAAACGTGCGGGTGCTGGTGGCGGACGACGAACGGTTGTTGGCGGACACGGTGGCCGAAGGGCTGCGTCGCCTCTCGATGGCCGTCGACGTCTGCTACGACGGTGACGGTGCGTTGGAGCGGGTCGGGGTGAACCGGTACGACGTCGCGGTGCTCGACCGGGACATGCCGGGGCACACCGGTGACGAGGTGTGCCGCAGCATCGCCGACTCCCAGGTCGGCACCCGGGTCCTGCTGCTCACCGCGGCGGCCGGCATCCGCGACCGGGTGGAAGGGCTCGGCCTCGGCGCGGACGACTACCTGACCAAGCCGTTCGCTTTCGCCGAGCTGGTGGCCCGGGTGCAGGCCCTCGGGCGGCGGTCCACTCCGGCGTTGCCACCGGTGCTCTCCCAGGACGGTCTGGCGCTGGACGTGGGCCGGCACGTGGCCACCCGTGACGGCCGCCCGCTCGCGCTGAGCCCGAAGGAGTTCGCGGTGCTGCACGTGCTGCTGCGCGCGGACGGTCAGGTGGTCAGCGCCGAGGAGTTGCTGGAGCAGGCCTGGGACGAGTTCGCCGACCCGTTCACCAACGCCGTGCGGGTCACCGTGATGACCCTGCGCAAGAAGCTCGGCGACCCGGCGATCATCCACACCGTTCCGAAGGCCGGCTACCGCATCGGCGGACCGGCGTGAGCTGGACGCCCCGACGTCGGGTGCTGCTGGTGGGCCTGCTGGCGCTGCTGGCCGGGCCGGTGCTGCCGGCGATGGGCAAGTGGCTGGCGGGGGTGACCTGGATCTGGGGGCGGCAGTTCTGTGACCTGCCGGTGCCGGGACTGAGCACCGTCTGCGCCGACGTGCGACCGGGGGCGTACATGCTGCCCCTGGGGGCCGTGCTGCTGGTGACAGTGGCCGCCCTGGTGGGGCTCTGGTTCGGCGCGGCGTGGTGCCTGCGCCCGGTCGCTGACCTGGCCGGGCCGATCGGTCACCTCGGCCCGCAGAACCTCGGTCACCGGATCCGGCCCCGGGGCCGCGACGAGCTGGCCCGGCTGGCCCGGGCGATCGACGAGATGATGGAACGTGTCTCCGCCGGGTACGAGGGGCAGCGGCGGTTCGCGGCGAACGCCTCGCACGAGCTGCGGACGCCCCTCGCGGTGCAGCGGACGCTCATCGAGGTCGGCATGGCCAGGACGCTCACCGGCGAGCAGTTGGAGTTGTTGACCAGCCAGCTGCTGGAGACCAACGAGCGCAACGAACGCCTCATCGAGGGTCTGCTCGCGCTCAGCGAGAGTGACCAGGGCCTGCGCTCGCGGATCCCGCAGCGGCTCGACACGATCGTCGAGGCGGTGCTCGCCGGATACCTCGACCGCGCCCGGGAGGCCGGGGTCACCATCGGCACCCACCTCGTGCCCCGGGTCGTCGTCGGCGAGCGGGTGCTGCTGGAGCGCCTGGTCACCAACCTGGTGGAGAACGGCATCAAGTACAACCGGCCGGGCGGCTCGCTGACCGTCGTGGTGAGTGGCGTGCCCGCACTGTCGGTGGTCAACACCGGTCAC
>NZ_JAGPXZ010000216.1:0-8252 GCF_018070305.1 Micromonospora sp. M51
CGGCCACGGTCAGCGGCATGTCCTGCCACCCGTCAACCTGCTTCAGACCCTTGAGGAACGCGGTCGTGGAGTACTCGGGGTCGGTGATCTGCTCCGGCGTACCCCAACCCGAGCTCGGGCGCTGCTCGCCGAGCTTCCGGGGGTGGACGGCCAGGTCGTCGACCTGTTCCTGCGCGAGGCTCAGGCGTTGTGGCGGGAGGTGGCGCCGGTCGCCGACCGGCGGGCGTTGGCTGCCGCGCGCCGACTCGGGCTGGGCAGGTCGGCCGACGACCTGGCCGGCCTGGCCAGTGGCGAGTCGGAGCAGTTGGCCTGGCTGGTGGGGGCGTTGGCCCGGGTCGACCTGGAGCACCGGTACGCGGAGGTGAGCGGTCGGCGGTGACGTGCCCTGGCCCACACTTCCGCAAATTCTGACCAAACGGGGGATGTTCTGTCGTATGGTTGGACACGGCAGTGCTGGCCGCTCGGTTCGGGCGGGCCTCCACCGCCTGGTGACCGCGACCGGTTCGGATGCGGTTCACCGCCTGGGCAGGCTTGCGTGGCGCCCTCGGTCGCGGTTCGTGACCAGGGGCGCCCGCCTGTCCCGGCCCTTCGATCGGCCCCGCCCCGTGTCGCGCTCCGGGGGACCGGCCAGCCGGTGTCGTCATCGCGCCAGACCCGCCAGCAGGTTCACTGTCACGGCGATGATGAACGCGCCGAACAGGTACGACACCATCGAGTGGCGCAGCACCGTACGACGCATCTCGTTGCTGGTCAGGTTGGTGTCGGAGACCTGGAACGTCGTCCCGATGGTGAACGCGACGTACGCGAAGTCGGAGTAGCGCGGCGGTTCGGGTTGGTTGAAGTTCACCCCGCCATCCGGGCCCGTGTAGTAGATCCGGGCGTACCGGGCGGCGAACACTGTGTGCACCACGAACCAGGAGAGCACGACGCTGAGCACGCCCAGGCCGCTGTGCAGTTCCCGGGCGAGTCCGGGGGGCGCGCTCTGCGCGCTGGCCACCACCAACCCCACGGCGAGCAGGCTGGCCAGGCAGGCGAAGAGCAGCAGGGCGTCCCGGACCGCCCGGTTCGGGTCCTCGTGCACGGCCAGTTGGGCGGTCCGCTCGGCGTCCATCGGCCAGATCTTGTGCCAGATCAGCACGAGCCAGCTGAGCGCGCCCACGTCCCAGCCGGCCAGCGCGGCGAGCGGCAGCGGCAGCACGAGCGCGAAGGCGCAGCCGGCGACGACCCCGACCACCGCCACGACGGCGAGCTGCCGCGCGGCGGGGAAGCGCACATCCATCGGCCGGGACGGGCCACCGGTGTAGGTCATCGGTGACGATTACTTCGCCGGGCTGTGGGCGTCACCGCTGGGTCAGATGCCGCGCAGGTGCTGCGAGACCCGGTTGTGCTTCTTGTCCCGGGCCTGCTCGGCCCGCTGGGCGGGGCCGACCTCGGGCGCGGCCTCGATCCCGGCGGACCGGGCCACCTCGGTACCGTTGGCGTAGTCGACCGGCGGCAGGGCGCGCAGCGCCTTCAGCACGTCCGGCGGGGCGCCCTCCCGTTCGGCCTCGCGGACCACGTCGTCCTTCTCGGCCGGGTAGTCCAGGCTCGACAGGTACTGCAGGACGTCGGCGTAGCTCGCCATGGCGTGGGCTCCCTCGGGCATCGATGTGGTGACGACCGGCGGCGGTTACCCGTCTGCCGGCCGGTCACGCCCACCCGCCGGGGGTAACCGGGTGCCGTTTCTCCTCGCCCGTCGCGGGTACCCGCTGACGCCGACGCGACCCAAGGGAGTACGCGATGAACTACGACACCTTCATCGACCAGGTTTCCCAGCGCACCGCGACGTCGTCCGAGCGGGCGGTCGAGCTGACCCGGGCCGTGTTGGAGACGTTCGCCGAGCGGTTGACCGGCGGCGAGGTTCTGGACCTGGCCGCCCAGTTGCCCCAACCGCTGCAACTCGTGCTGAAACCGAGCCCGAGCACCGAGCAGGCGGACCGGTTCGGCGCGGCGGAGTTCGTGGCCCGGGTCGCGGTGCGCGCCGGGGTGCAGGAGCCGGCCGCCCGGGACGCCAGTCGGGCGGTTTTCACCACCCTGCGCGAGGCGATCACCGGCGGTGAGTTCGATGACGTGGCGACTCAACTGCCGCGTGACTATCGGGGCCTGGTCGAGCAGGCGATGGCCCCGGGAGCGACGCTGCGCCGCGGCTGACCGCGCCCGTTGCGGGTACGCACAGCGGTTTACCAGGGCAACCATCGATGTCCCGCTTGGCGCGGTGATTCAGCCTGGCCTAACCTTGTCGTGCGAGGGGAGTACTTCCCACGAACCATTCCGGTCAGTACGGCGCGCCCGGCGCGCCTCGGGTGGTTGCCCACCAGGTGGTGGGTGAAGGAGACCTCGAACATGACGGTGTTCGAGGAGACCCCATATGAGCCAAGTGTCGTATCTGTCCGCTGCCAGTGACCTGTCGTCGGTGGGCACGCCCACGCTGTGGGCGGTCACCATCATCGGGGTCATCCTGCTGCTGGTGCTGGACTTCCTGGTCACCCGTCGCCCGCACGAGGTCTCCATGCGGGAGGCCGTCGGCTGGTCGGCGTTCTACATCGCGCTGCCGCTGGCGTTCGGCGCCTGGATCTGGTCCCGCTTCGGCTCCCAGCAGGGCGTGGAGTACCTGACCGGTTACCTGGTGGAGAAGTCGCTCTCGGTCGACAACCTCTTCGTCTTCATGCTGCTGCTGGCCGCGTTCGCGGTGCCGGCGGTGCTCGCCCAGCGGGTGCTGCTCTACGGCATCGCCGGTGCGCTGGTGCTGCGGGCCGTCTTCATCGCCCTCGGCGCGGCGGCGTTGCAGACCCTCGACTTCGCCTTCCTGCTCTTCGCGATCATCCTCATCGCCACCGCGGTGAAGCTGCTGCGCGACGCCTTGTCCGGGCATCAGCAGGAAGTCGACATCAACAAGATGCGGTCGGTGAAGCTGCTGCGCAAGATCATGCCGGTGGTCGACGAGTACCACGGCACCAAGATGACCGTGCGGCAGGGCGCGAAGCGGGCGCTCACCCCGTTCGCCCTGGTGGTGGTCGCGGTGCTGGCCACCGACATCGTCTTCGCCGTCGACTCGGTGCCCGCCGTCTACGGCATCACCGAGGACCCGTACCTGGTCTTCGCCACCAACGCGTTCGCCCTGCTCGGCCTGCGGGCGCTCTACTTCGTCCTGCACGCGGCGCTGAGCCGGCTGGTGCACCTCAGCTACGGTCTGGCCGTCATCCTGGCGTTCATCGGCCTCAAGCTGGGTCTGCACTGGGCGCACGGCATCTGGGAGGGTGTGCCGGAGATCCCCACCCTGGCCTCGCTCGGCGTGATCATCGGTGTGCTGGTGGTCGTCACGGTGACCAGCCTGCGCGCCACCCGCGGCGGCGACCTGCCCGCGGACCGCGAGGTCGTCGCGAAGCGGCACTGACCGCGCCGCGCCAGCCGACGAGGGGGTACGCGGGAAAGCTCCCGCCCCGGCCGGGGCGGATGGTACGACTGTGCAATGGGAATCGTGTCACCCGGCTTTCAGGGCCGGCCCCGAACGCAGGAGCCGGCCCTGCCACCCGGTCAGTACCTGACCGAGGACTTTCCGGTGCTCTCGGCCGGCCCGACGCCCCGGGTGTCCCTGGACACCTGGGAGTTCGTCATCTCCGCCGAGAACGGCAGCGAGCACCGGTGGTCGTGGCAGGAGCTGATGGCCCTGCCGCAGGAGACGCCGACGGTGGACATCCACTGCGTCACCCGTTGGTCCAAGCTCGGCACCAGCTGGCAGGGCGTCTCACTGGACACGCTGCTCGCCGACGTCGACACCGGGGCGCACTTCGCGCTCGCGCACTCCTACGGCGGGTACACCACCAACCTGCCGCTGGACGACCTGCGTGGCGGCCAGGCGTGGGTGGTGCACACCTTCGACGGCGCCCCACTGCCCGCCGAGCACGGCGGGCCGGCCCGACTGCTGGTGCCGCACCTGTACTTCTGGAAGTCCGCCAAGTGGGTGCGCGGCCTGCGGCTCAAGACGATGGACGAGCCGGGGTTCTGGGAGACCGCCGGCTACCACGACTACGGCGACCCGTGGCGCGAACAGCGGTACCAGGGTGACTGAGCGCGCCGTGGCGACGAGCACCCAGCCTCGAACGCCGAACCGCTGGCAGGTGGGCCGGCTGGTGGAGCGCCGGGTGGAGACGGCGACCGCGCAGACCCTGGTGCTGGAGGTGCCGGACTGGCCGGGGCACCTGCCCGGACAGCACGTCGACCTGCGGCTCACCGCTCCGGACGGTTACCAGGCGGCCCGCTCGTACTCGATCGCCGGGCCGGCCGTCGACGGGCCCGGCGGCCCGCGCATCGAGGTGACGGTGCAGCGGGTGCACGACGGCGAGGTGTCCCCGTACCTCATCGATGTCTTTTCCGCCGGCGACCCGGTGGAGGTGCGCGGACCGCTCGGTGGCTGGTTCATCTGGCGCTCCGAGGAGACCGCGCCGGTGCAGCTCGTCGCCGGTGGTTCCGGCATCGTGCCGCTGATGGCGATGATCCGGGCCCGGCGGGCGGTGGGCAGCAAGGCCCCGTTCCGGCTGATCTACTCGGTGCGCACCCCCGCCGACGTCATCTACGCCGACGAGCTGCGCCGCCGGGTCCGTGACGACTTCGGGCTGGACGTCGCGTACGTCTACACCCGCGAGGCGCCCGACGGCTGGCGCGGCGAACCGCACCGGATCGGGCTGGCCGACGTCAACACGCACGGGTGGCCCCCGGATCTGGAACCGCTCACCTACGTCTGCGGCCCGACCGCGTTCGTGGAGACCGTCGCCGACCTGCTGGTGGGGCTGGGGCACCCGTCACGCCGGGTCAAGACCGAACGCTTCGGCCCCACCGGCTGACGCCCGCCCTGTCGAGGAGATCCGATGACCGAGATGTCGTACCTGGACGGCAACATGCTCGACGGCCCGATGCGCGAGCTGTTCACCGTCGACCTGAGCAGCGCGATGGGCCGCTGTGAGAACTGCGGGATGACCGGCTCGATGGCCAGCCTGCACGTCTACTCGCACGCTCCGGGCCTGGTCGCCCGCTGCCCCTCCTGCGAGGAGGTGATGGTGCGCCTGGTGCGCGGGCCGGACCGGGCCTGGCTGGACATGCGCGGCACCACCTACCTCCAGGTGCCGATGCCGATGGAGCAACCGTTCCCCGGCCCGCTCTGACGGGTCGCTCGCCCGGCTGAGGCGCCCCGGTCGTACAGGGCCTGCCACACCGGGGCCAGGCTGAGTCCTTCCTCGGTGAGCCGACGCTGGGGCTGGGGTGTGGCAGCGCCCTACCGGGGATGACACCGCCGAAACTCGGGTGCGGTCGACCTGGCACACCCCTAGGCTCGCGCTCCGACGGCCGGCACGGCGTCCGGTCGGAGGGGAGACGAGCGCTGCGATGACCGCACACCTGTTCGCGATCAGCTTCGACGCGCGTGAGCCGCTGCGGCTCGCCCGGTTCTGGTCCGGGCTGCTGGATCGGGAGATGGTGGAGGATCCGCAGGACGGCGTCCTGGTCCTGCCGGGAGCCGACCCGGAACTGCGCCTGCGCTTCGTGCCCTGGGATCAGCCGAAGGTCGTCCAGAACCGGATGCACTTCGACCTGACCAGCAGTTCGCTGGAGGACCAGCGGCAGACGGTGGCCAGGGCGTTGGATCTCGGCGCGCGGCACGCCGACATCGGGCAGGGCCCGGAGATCGATCATGTGGTGCTCGCCGACCCCGAGGGCAACGAGTTCGACGTCATCGCACCGGGCAACAATTTCCTCGCCGGCTGCGGCTTCGTCGGTGCGCTGGCCTGCGACGGATCGCCGGCGGTGGGGTACTTCTGGAGTCGGGCGCTCGGGTGGCCGCTGGTCTGGGACGAGGGCGAGGAGACCGCCATCCAGTCACCGAACGGCGGCACGAAGATCACCTGGGGCGGTCCGCCGTACATGCCGAACGGCGGCCGGGACCGGGTGCGTTTCGATCTCGCCCCGGCCGCTGGGGTCGACTGGCAGGTCGAGGTCGACCGTCTGCTCTCACTCGGTGCGACCCGGCTCGGCACCGACCCGGACGGAACGGGCCGTCTCGCGCTGGCCGACCCTGATGGTCAGGAGTTCAGCCTGCTGATGCCTCGCTAGCGGCGACCAACGCCCGCATGATCGCGCTCGATCAGTGATGTGGTGGTCACGTGCGCCGCCGGATGCCACTACATCCTTGTTCGAGCACGATCACGCGACGTTCGAGCACGATCACGGAACCGCGGGCGCCACGCACCGGCCGGCCGGTTGGACAACGGCGGCAGCGGTCGGTCAGAGTGGTCGGCCGTGAGATACCTGCGTAGCGGTGGTCCCGCCGCGATCCGGCGGCCCCGGCCCACCGACTCCGGCGAGTTCGTCGCCGCCGCGCGGCGCAGTCGGGACCTGCACCATCCGTGGTTGGCCGCGCCGGCCACCCCCGAGGAGTACGACCTCTACCTGCGCCGGATCCGTCGCCGCGACAGCGCCGGTTACCTGATCTGCGACCGGGCCAGCGGCGCGATCGCCGGCTACGTGAACATCAGCGGCATCGTGCTCGGCGCGCTGCGTGGCGGCTTCCTGGGATACGCGGCGTTCCTGCCGTACAGCGGGACCGGGCACGCCTCGGCGGGAATCGCCCTGGCGATCGACCACGCGTTCACCTCGGTCGGTCTGCACCGCCTGGAGGCGAACATCCAGCCGGGCAACGAGCCGTCGCGGCGGGTGGCCCGCAAGCTCGGATTCCGGTTGGAGGGCTTCTCCCCGGACTACCTGTTCATCGACGGCGCCTGGCGCGACCACGAACGCTGGGCGATCACCGCGCCCGCCCCCGCCTGACCGCCGGAGCTCCGACGGTCGGGGACGGTCGCAGCGACCACGTTCGGCTGCGGTGCGAGCCGAGCGCGGGTGCCGCGTCCGACGTTTGTCCGGGGCTTCGACGGGAAACGGCCCGCAATGACGAAACCTCGTGTGGTGATCGTGGGGGCCGGGTTCGCCGGTTACCACGCGGCGAAGACGTTGAGCCGGATCGCCCGGGACCGGGCCGAGATCGTGGTGCTGAACTCCACCGACTACTTCCTGTACCTGCCGCTGTTGCCCGAGGTGGCGGCCGGGGTGGTCGAGCCCAAGCGGATCGCCGTGCCGCTGACGGGGACGCTCAAGGGCGTACGGGTGGTGGTCGGCGAGGCGGACCACGTCGACCTGCAGAACCGGTGGGTCGGCTTCACCCAGGCCGAGGGGGACAAGAACCGGCTGGCCTACGACCGGCTGATCCTCGCCGTGGGCAGCGTCAACAAGCTGCTGCCCATCCCCGGGGTGACCGAGTATGCGCACGGCTTCCGCGGCCTGCCCGAGGCCGTCTACCTGCACGATCACATCGTCCGCCAGCTCGAGCTGGCCGAGCAGGCCGAGGACCCGGCGGAGCAGCAGGCCCGCTCCACCTTCGTGGTGGTCGGGGCGGGCTACACCGGCACCGAGGTCGCCGCGCACGGGCAGCTGTTCACCGACGCGCTGCACGCCCAACGGCCACGGCTCACCGTCCGCCCCCGCTGGATGCTGCTCGACGTGGCGTCGCGGGTGCTGCCGGAGTTGGACAAGCGAATGTCGGACACCTCGCACAAGGTGCTCAACCGGCGTGGGGTGGACGTGCGGATGGGCACCTCGGTGGCCGAGGCGACCTGCGACGGGGTGAAGCTCACCGACGGTGAGTACGTGCCGACCTGCACCCTGGTGTGGTGTGTGGGGGTGCGACCCGACCCGTTCGTCAACGAGTTGGGCCTGCGGACCGACCGGGGTCGACTAATCACCGACGAGTTCCTCAACGTTCCCGGCTACCCGGAGGTGTACGCGTGCGGCGACGCCGCCGCCGTGCCGGACCTGGTCAACCCGGGGAAGGTCTGCGGGATGACGGCCCAGCACGCGCAGCGGCAGGGCAAGCGCGCGGCGTACAACATCGCCGCGTCGTACGGGTTCGGCCGGCGCAAGCCGTACAAGCACCACGACCTGGGCTGGGTCGTCGACCTCGGTGGCAAGGACGCGGCGGCGAACCCGTTGCAGGTCAACCTGGCCGGGTTGCCGGCCAAGGCGGTCACCCGGGCGGACCACCTGATGGCGATGCCGGGAAACCGCACGCGGGTCAGTGCCGACTGGGCGTTGGACGCCGCGTTGACCCGCTCGGCCGTCGAGTTGGGGTTGGTGCCGGCGAACGCGGTGCCGTTGGAGAGCACCACGCCGGA
>NZ_JAGPXZ010000217.1:0-8205 GCF_018070305.1 Micromonospora sp. M51
TGCTCCTTCCGTACGCCCGGCGGTGGCCGGCGCGGGTGGCGCTCTGGGTCGCGGCGGTGCTGCTCACCGTGGTGACCGGCCTGAGCAGGGTGGCGCTCGGCGTGCACTTCACCAGCGACGTGGTGGGTGGATGGCTGCTCGGGGTGGCGGTGGTCGCGGCCACCACCGCCGCGTTCACCAGTTGGCGGGCACACACCGGGCTGCGGCCGGTCCGACCGATTCGCGACGGCGTCGCTCCCGAGGTCGAGCGGCACCCCGGGGCTGCCTGAGGACTGACGACGGGGCCGGCCGGGTACTGGCGCACCCATGTCCGACCTCGTGCTCCAGATCGTTCGGCGGGTGCTGCTGCCGGTGTCCCTCCTGCTCGGACTCATGGTGCTGCTCGGGGTGCTGGTCACCCGGGTGTTCGCCCGCACCTGGCCGTTCACCGCAGAGGACACGGTGAACCGGGAACTGGCCACCGACCGCACCGGTGACTGGAACAACGTCTCGCTGGTGTTCAGCACGCTGGCCAGCACCCAGATGATCGTCGTGGTGACCGTGCTGGTGGCGTTGGCGCTGCGGCTCTGGCTGAAGCGTTGGCGCGAGCCGCTGTTCCTGTGCGCGGCGGTGACCGCCCAGGCGCTGGTGTTCCTGCTGACCACTCTCGCGATCGACCGGCGGCGGCCGGCGGTGGAACACATGGACGTGTCGCCACCGACGTCGAGCTTTCCGTCCGGGCACACCTCGGCGGCGGTGGCGCTCTACGTCGGCATCGCCGTGCTGATGGCGCTGCGCGCCCGGAGCACCGGGGCGAAGGTCGCCTGGTGGACGCTGCTGCTGATGGTGCCGCTGGGCGTGGCGCTGACCCGGATGTACCGGGGGATGCACCATCCGAGCGACGTGGTGGCGTCCTTCGTCAACGGCGGCACCTGCGTCGCGATCATGGCTCGTGCGGTGCTGGACCGGGGGCTGCGATGGGGTCGGGCGAAGTTGCCGACGGCCGGGAGTCGCGCTCTGCCCGCTCAGACCTGAGCTGACCCGCGGCGACTCAGGTGCACTCGCCGGTGCCGACCTGCCGGTTGCGTTCGGCTCCCGCCAACGCCACCGGACGGGCCTCGGCCGCCGTCACCGCGAAACCGGTGTTCGGGTCGTCCGACGCCGCCGCGAAGATCACGCCGAGCACCAGGCCGTTGGCGGAGAGCAGCGGACCGCCCGAGTTGCCGCTGCGGACCAGCGCCCGGATCGTGTAGATCTCCCGGGTCACCTCGTTGGCGGAGTAGATGTCCGGGCCCTTGATCCGGTCGACGTCCCGGACCCGCGCCGACTGCGCGTTGTACGGGCCGTCGAGCGGGAAGCCGAGCACGATGGCGTCGGCGCCGCTGCCCGCGTTGCCGGCGGCGAACCGTAGGGACGGCCCGGGCAGTCCGGGTACCAGCAGCACCGCCAGGTCACGGTTCGGGTCGTAGACGACCACCTTGCCGTCGTACCGCTCGCCGCCCAGCTCCACGGCGACCGAGCGGGTGCCGGCCACGACGTGCGCGTTGGTCATCACCCGGTCGTCCGCGTAGACGAACCCGGAACCCTCGATCCGGCGCGAACAACTGGGCGCCGAGCCGAGCACCTTGACGACCGACTGCTGACCGCTGACCACCACCTGCGAGCCGGCCAGTGCCGGGTCCGGCGGGTCGACCTGCCGGGCCCGGGTAGGCGCCAGGTCGCCGAAGACGTCCGGGAAGCCGTCGGTGTCGACGGTGTCCTCCAACGCCGTGGACAACCGGTGGGCCTGCTCCGGTAGGACCTGGTTGACCACCGTGATCAACGCGCTGTTGCGGACCGAGGCGGCGAGCCAGGGCACCGAGGACGAGCCGAGCGGCACGGCCACCAGCCAGGCCAGCAGGAGCACCGCGAACAGCGAGACCAACGCCCCTCCGACGTCGTCGGCCCGTTTGCCCACGTCGCTGGTGATCGTCTTGCGCAGGTGCGAGCCGAGCCAACCGGCGAGCGCCTGCCCGACCACCGCCAGCCCGAAGATGGCCACGAGCGAGATCAGCACGCGGGTGCCGGCGTCCACGAACTGTCTGGCGAACAGCGGCCCGAGCTGGAGACCCAGCAGGAGACCCAGGAAGAAGCCGGACAACGACGTGACGCCGATGACGAAACCCTGGCGGTATCCGCTGATCGCGAACACGAGCATGAGCAGCAGCAGGACGAGATCCACGACGGACACGGGTCAAGCGTACGGGCAGTGTGCCCGGCGGATGACCATCGCTTGCGGAAGGTGACCGTGCGGTCAGCGCAAGGCGTTCTCGTCGGCCTCTTCGGTGCCGGCGGACGGGGCCGGTGTCGCCCCGCTCGGCGGAAGTTCCAGCACCCGGCCCGGCGACCACGGACGCGCCCAGCCGCCCATCTCGAGCAGGGTGGCGAGCACCCCCGCGGTGAAGCCCCAGACGAGCATCCCACGCGCCGAGAACGCCGGCCCGATCCAGCCGCTCGGGTGGCGGACCCGCAGTCGGTTGGCCGGATCGACCAGCTCGCTCACCGGCAGCCGGGCGACGTGTGCCACCTCGGCCGGCTCCCGTGGGTGCACCGGGTGCGGGTCGTGCCACCAGGCCAGCACCGGCGTGACCACGAAGTCGCTGACCGGGATCCACAGTTTCGGCAGCTCGGCCAGCACCGTCACGCTGGCCGGGTCGAGGCCCACCTCCTCGTTCGCCTCACGCAGGGCGGTGGCACGGACGTCGGCGTCCTCCGGGTCGGCCGCACCGCCGGGGAAGGCCGGCTGACCGGCGTGGTTGCGCAGGTTGGCGGCGCGTTGCAGGACCAGCACGTCGGGGCCCACGCCGGGCTGCTCGCCGAGCAGCACCAGCACAGCGCTCTCCCGACCGCCCTCGGCCGGGGTGGTGAGCCGGGTGAAGTCCTCGGCGCGGGCGGTGCCCAGCCGGGTCAGCAACGGTTCGATCCACTCGGGTGGCCGACGGGTCACGCCGGCACCGCCAGGTTGAGGTGCTGGCGGACCAGCGTGGCGAGCGTGGCGTCGTCGAGAGCGCCGGTGGCGTCGATGTGCCGGATCTGACCGTCGGCGGCGACGAAGAGGGTCAGCGGAATGGCATTGCGCCTCAACTCCCGCTGCAACGCCTCACCCTGGTCCACCAGCATCGGGAACCGGACGCCGAAGTCCTCGCCGATGGACTGCGCGCCGCTGCGGCTGTCCCGGCTGTTGACCCCGACCACCTGGAGCTGACCGGCGGCCCGCTCGCTGAGGCGTTGGAACGCGGGCAACTCCTTGCGGCACGGCGGGCACCACGACGCCCACACGTTGATCACCGCCGGTCCGGCCACCGCCCCCAGCGCGACGGGGGCACCGCCGGTGAAGCAGGAGAGCGTCAGCGCCGGCAGTGCCTGCCCACCGGCGGCGGGCGCTGACGTGCCGGAGCCGGGGGTCGCGGAGGTCGACGCGCCGGAGCCAGGGGTCGCGGCCGTGGGCGCGGTGCTCAGCGTGGCGCAGTCCCGGAACGGCGATGGCCGCTCGGCGGCGGCCGGACGGGGGGCCGGCTCGTCGTCGGCAGTGCCGCTGGTGCAGGCGGTGACGGCCAGCAGCAGTGGCAGGACGGCGAGGGCGAGGCGGCGGTTCACGGCACCTCCGCCGTGACCGCCTGCGCGGGCACCAACTCCGGGTCGACCCCGGCGGCCACCGCGAGGTCGCGTGCCCGAGGGCCCTTGAGCAGCTTGGCGGCGGCTGCCGGCTCGGTCGGGCCGGTGCCGTACGAGGGGCAGAGCCTGGCGAGCGTGCACGCCCCGCAGGCCGGTTTGCGGGCGTGGCAGACCCGTCGCCCGTGGAAGATGATCCGGTGCGAGAGCATGGTCCAGTCGCGCTTGTCGTACAGCGCGCCGATCGCGTGCTCGATCTTGACCGGGTCGGTCTCGGTGGTCAGCCCCCACCGGTGGACCAGCCGTTGGAAGTGCGTGTCGACGGTGATGCCCGGGACGTCGAAGGCGTTGCCGAGGATCACGTTGGCGGTCTTGCGGCCGATGCCGGGGAGCGTCACCAGGTCGACGAGCCGGCCGGGGACCCTGCCGTCGTACCGGTCGAGGAGGGCCTGACCGAGCTTGAGCAGCGAGTCGGTCTTGTTGCGGTAGAAGCCGGTGGGCCGGATCAGCTCCTCCATCTCGCCCCGGTCGGCGCCGGCGTACGCGGCCGCGTCGGGATAGCGGGCGAAGAGCTTCGGGGTGACCTCGTTGACTTTCTTGTCCGTGCACTGCGCGGACAGGATCGTGGCGACGGCCAACTCCAGAGCGTTGGAGTGGTCCAGCTCGCAATGCGCGTCGGGGTGCGTCTCGGCCAGCACCCGGCCGATCTTGCGGGCACGGCGTTTGCGCCCGAGGTCGGTCTCGCTGGCACCGGGAGGGCTACTGGTCACGACGGTCAGCCTACGTCGCACCCCGGACGTCCTCCTCGGGTCAGCCGGCGGTTGGCGGCGAGATCTTCCCCTGCCCGTCGAACCGGGCGCCGGCCTTCGGGAAGTCGGCGCGGCTCAACTCGGTGACCAGACCCAGGCCCCGGTCGTCCGGGTCCATCGTCGGCTTGCCGGCGGAGTTCATGTACGTGGAGGTGAACGAACCACCCGCCCAGCTACCGTCCGGCTTGAGCGACACCTTCAGCACCCCGCCCCAGCCGAGGCGACCGGCGTTGCTCAGCGAGTTGCCGCCGCCGGCGAAGTTGCCCAGGCTGTACGCGATCAGCCGGCCCTGGTAGAACTCCATCCCGCGCAGCACGTGCGGGCCGTGCCCGACGATCAGGTCAGCGCCGGCGTCGATCATCGCGTGTGAGAACTTCACCGGGTCGCCCCGGTTCTCGCCCAGGAACATCTCGGTGCCCGGCTTCACCCGGGTCTTGTCGGCGCCCTCGCCGCCCATGTGCACCTGCACCACGACCAGGTCGGCCATGGTGGCGGCCTTGGCAACCACTGTCTTCGCCTTGGCGATGTCGACGAGACTGTTGGACCAGACGTACGACGAGAAGCCGGCGACAGCGACCTTGACGCCCTTGACGTCGACCACGGTGATCTCGTTCGGCGCGCCGGTGTGCTCCAGCTCGTACTTCTGCAGCGCCTTCTGGGTGTTCTCGTAGCCCTTCGGGCCGTAGTCGTAGCCGTGGTTGTTGGCCTGGTTGAGCACGTCGAAGCCGGCGTCGCGCAGGTGCCCGGCGTACTCCGGCGGGGCGCGGAACTGGAAGCAGCGGGTGGAGTTCGCCCCGCACTTGCCGGTGCCGGTGTCGACGGTCAGCGGCTCCTCCAGGTTGCCCATCACCAGATCGGCCTTGAGCGCCTCGGTGACCGAGTTGAAGAAGCCCTTACCGCCGGCGGCGGGCAGCCGACTGGGCGCGTTGCCCATGATGATGTCGCCGGTGGCGGAGAGCGAGATCGCGCCACCCGCACCGGAGGAGGCGGGCCCGGTGGCCTTCGGGCCGGCGGTGGAGACCGGTGCGCCGGTGCCACCACCTCCCGCGCCGGGCTGCCAGACGGGTGCCTCACCACCGGGGTCGGCACAGCCGGCCACGAGGAGGGCGGCCAGCAGCGCGGCGAGGCCGAGGGCGACGCGGCGACGCGGGCGGGACGCGAGGGGGGCGGGAGCGTACATCGCCCGCGACCCTACCGGTCGTTAAACCCGCCGACGATGGCCGATCGGTTGGACTTTGCACCCTTGAGCTGCTCAGACCACGGCACGACCGGCCGGGCGCCGCCGGCCAGGACTGCCGCGTGCACCGCTCGGGCGAGCGCGGCACCCCAGGTGGAGCGTGGCCCGCCGTACGCGGCCTCCGGCCCGTCCACCGGGCAGAGCACGGTGACCGCGTCGGTGGGCGTGCCGGTCCCGGGCACCCCCAGCTCGGTGATCGCCTGGGTCTTCGCCTCGGTCGCGGTGGCCACCGCGTTGACGAGTGCCGAGTCGGCGAGCCGGGCCGGCACGTACACCACGATGTTGACTGTGCCGACGCGTTCGGCGAGCGCGGCCGGCGTCGGCGCGGCCGCGGGCACCGGCGTGCCGAGCCCGACCGTCGCCCAGGCCCGCACCCCGGTGTCGGTCCGCGCCACCACCTCGGCCACATCGACGCCGGTCAACAGACCGACCCCGGCGCCGTCGAGGGCCAGCTCAGCGGCGAGCGAGGCCAGGTGCGCCGCGGGGTCCTCCCGGTCGTACGACATCGGTACCGTCGCGTTCAGCACCCACCGCCGGACCCCGATGCCACCGCCCAGCGGGCCACTGCTCACCGCCCGCAGCGGCACGTCCGCGCGCCAGACGAGCAGCGGGACGTGCCGCCCGTCCTCGGCGCGGCTGGTCAGAATCGGCTCGCTTAGCACGTCGGGCAGGTTACGCCCAACGATCAAGATTCCAGGGGCGACCTCTGATTCATGCTCACGTGCGCCTAGACTTGGCGGCGCGCGAGGGGATCAGCGGACGGCGGCCCCGGCCGACGGACGGCACGCGCAACCGGAGGTGCGCAATGGACGAGGTACTGGCCCGCAGCGGGATCTTCCAGGGTGTTGACCCGGAAGCTGCCGAGGCGCTTGCCAAGGAGATGGAGACGATCGAGGTCCGCAAGGGCGAGATCGTCTTCAATGAGGGCGAGCCCGGTGACAGCCTCTACATCCTGCTGTCCGGGAAGATCAAGGTTGGTCGCCGCGCGGCGGACGGCCGGCAGAACCTGATCGCGGTGATGGGGCCGTCGGACATGGTCGGTGAGCTGTCGCTCTTCGACCCGGGTCCGCGTACGGCGACCGCTACCGCGGTGACCGACACCCGGCTGGTGCGGCTGCGTAAGCAGGCGCTGCGGCCGTGGCTCAACAACCGCCCGGAGATCGCCGAGCAGTTGCTCCGGGTGTTGGCCCGTCGACTGCGCCGGACCAACGACTCGCTCGCCGACCTGATCTTCACGGACGTGCCGGGCCGGGTCGCCAAGAACCTGCTGCAGATGGCGGGTCGCTTCGGCACCCGCGACGGTGGCGTTCTGCGGGTGACCCACGACCTCACCCAGGAGGAGATCGCCCAACTCGTCGGCGCCTCCCGGGAGACCGTCAACAAGGCGCTGGCCGACTTCGCCTCGCGCGGTTGGCTGCGCCTGGACGGCAAGAGCATCATCATTCTGGACCCGGAGCGCCTGGCGCGTCGCGCTCGCGTCTGAGTGGTACAGCACGTCCCCGCCTGCGGCCGGTGCCGGCCGCAGGCGGGGACGTTTGCCATCTGCCTGGCGCAGAATCGCTGGCCCCGGGGCGGTACCAGCGGTGAGGGTGGGGCCATGGTGAACCGTGTTGCGGTGCTCTCCGACATCCATGGTGTTCTGCCGGCGCTGGAGGCCGTACTGGCTGAGCCGGACGTCGCCACCGCCGATCTGATCGTGCTCACCGGTGACATCGCCGCGGGTCCGCAACCGGTCGAGGTGCTGGACGTGCTCGCCGACCTTGGCGACCGGGTGTGCTGGGTCGGTGGCAACGCCGATCGCGAGCTGGTCGAGGCCCGGGCCGGGCATCCCGCGTCGATCGAGGTGTCGAACTGGGCCGCCGGGCAACTGCGTGACGACCAGGTGGCCCGGCTGGGCGCGCTGCCGGCGACGGTGACGTTGGAGGTCGACGGCCTCGGGCCGACGCTGTTCTGCCACGCAACGCCCCGCGACGACGAGGAGGTAGTGCTCGTCGACTCCCGGTTGGCCCGCTGGGCGGAGGTGTTCGACGGTCTTCCCGCCGAGGTTTCCACGGTGGTCTGCGGCCACACGCACATGCCCTTCACCCGGCTGGTCGACCGGCGGCTGGTGGTGAACCCGGGCAGCATCGGCATGCCGTACGGGGGTGCCGGAGCGTGGTGGGCGCTGCTCGGGCCGGGCGTCCAACTGCGCCGCACCGCCTTCGACGTGGACGCCGCCTGCGCGCGGGTGGCAGCGGAGTCGACCTTCCCCGATGCCGCCGCCTGGGCCGACGAGTACCTGCGCTCCCGACACAGCGACGCCGACGCGCTGACCGTCTTCGGCCCCCGCGACGGCCGCTGAGCCGGCAGCCTGACGGCGCAACGGCGGCGCAACGGCGGCGGGCCGAGGCATGGAGCCGACGGTCCGAGACGGCGCACAGCCGACGGCGCACAGCCGACGGCGCACAGCCGACGGCGCACAGCCGACGGCGCACAGCCGACGGCGCACAGCCGACGGCGCGAGACGGCGCAGAACCGGCGGCCCGAGAC